>NZ_JAGKRI010000308.1:0-309 GCF_017939255.1 Aeromonas sp. Prich7-2 | reverse complement strand
GCATCTTCCATCGCGCCATCGCTCAGGTTGTACCAATGCTGCATGCAGTGAATGCGTAGCATGGTTTCCAGCGGATAAGGTCGCCGGCCATTACCAGCCTTGGGATAAAACGGCTCGATGACTTCCACCATGTTTTGCCATGGCAGAATCTGCTCCATGCGGGACAAGAAAATCTCTTTTCTGGTCTGACGGCGCTTACTGCTGAATTCACTGTCGGCGAAGGTGAGCTGATGACTCATGATGAACCCTTTTTCATGGCTCCAGATGACAAACATGATCTCATATCAGGGACTTGTTCGCACCTTCCCT
>NZ_JAGKRI010000045.1:0-11923 GCF_017939255.1 Aeromonas sp. Prich7-2 | reverse complement strand
ACTACCCGATGCACACGAGTGTGCTGGAAGGGGTGAACAACAAGATCAAAGTGATAAAGCGTATGGCATATGGATTTAGGGACTCAGAATACTTTTTTCTGAAAATCAAGGCGGCCTTCCCCGGAAAGCCGCGATGAACCTTTTTTCACCGGGTCGACAGGGAATACCGACCCCCATGACGGCGAACCGTCATGACAAGCCGCTACAGTAGCGACACAGCAACACACCAAGGAGTCAACATGCTGGCAGGCAACCTCACCATCAAAACCCAACTGATCCTGGCCGTCACCGTACCCTGTCTCGCCCTGCTGCTGGTTGGCGCCGCCAGTCTGCGCAGCATGGACAACATCAGGCAGCAGGCCGAAGAGCTGTTCCAGAATACCGCCACCCCCATGCGGGCCATGGCGGAAGTGGCCTCCCGCATCCCGCGCATGCGCGTCGGCATCGACATGATGCTATTGCAGGACACCTCCCTGCGCGACGAAAAGGGGGTGCTGACCCGGGTCAAGGAGACCCGCGAGGAAGACATTCCCGAGATGCGCCAGGCCATGGAGCAGGCCGTCAAGGCCCAGGTCGATCCGGACGCCCGGGCCAAGGCCCAGACCCTGCTCGATCAATTCACCCGAGTGGAGCGGGAGGAGCTGACCCCCATGTTGCAGGCGCTCTCTGACAACAAGATGGACGAGGCACGCGCCATCTACCGGGATCGCTACAGCCAGAGCTACGGGGTCATGCGCAAGGGCGCCAATGAGCTGCTCGACGGGTTGATAGGTCAGGCCCAGCATCGCAACGATCTGAGCGAAAACAGCTATGACAGCGGTCGTACCCAGATGATCGCCATCATCGTCATCGCCATCGCCATCTCGCTGCTCGTCTCGACCCTCATCCTCATCGGGCTGCGCCGCCGGGTCTCCTTCCTGCAATCCCATATTGGCGAGGTGGCCCGCCACCTCGCCCTCGACAGCCGCGCCAGTCTTACCGGCAAGGACGAGCTGGCCGAGATTGCCCACAGCTTCAACCAGTTCGTGACCCGGATCCACGGGGCCATCGTGCAGGTGGCGAGCAACTCCCGCCAGGTAGCCGCCACCGCCAACGAGGTGGCCGCCAAGGCCCAGCTCACCCAGCACAACTGCACCGCCCAGCGGGATCGCACCGTCCAGGTCGCCACCGCCATCCACGAGATGGGGGCCACCGTCACCGAGATCGCCGGCAATGCATCCCTGGCAGCCGACGTCGCCAAGCAGGCCAACGAGCAGGCCGATGCGGGGGCCCAGGTCGTCGCCCAGGCCCGTCACGGCATCGTCGGCCTCTCCGGTGAAATCGAACAGGTCGCCGGGGTCATCGAGTCCCTGGCGAGCCAGACCGACTCCATCGGCAGCATCCTCGACACCATCCGCAGCATCTCGGAGCAGACCAACCTGCTGGCCCTCAACGCCGCCATCGAGGCCGCCCGCGCCGGCGAGCAGGGCCGTGGCTTCGCCGTGGTGGCCGACGAGGTGCGCAACCTCGCCAGCCGCTCCGCCGCCTCCACCGCCGAGATCCAGAGCATGATCAACAGCCTCCAGGAGCAGAGCGCCCGCGCCGTCAGCGCCATGGCCCAGGGCCGCAACCAGAGCCTGCGGGTGGTGACCCAGGCCGACGAGGCCAACGGCGCCCTCGACCAGATCACCGGACACATCACCCAGATCAGCGACATGAACATCCAGGTCGCCACCGCCACCGAAGAGCAGTCGAGCGTGGTGGGCGAACTCAACCGCAACGTGGAGGACATCAACCAGCTCACCATGGAGACCGCCGATATCGCCCATCACCTGACCGAGTCGAGCCGCAACCTGCAGCACCTCTCCGGCGAGCTCGACAAGCTGGTCGGCAACTTCCGCCTCTGAGCGTCCGGCACCTCTTCCTGACCCGCACCAGGGCGCTTCGGCGCCCTTCTTCATGACCACGGCAAGCCGTGACGCACGGGGGATACGTCGTCTCCCACCGCCCTGCCACATGCCTCATAATCAGGAAAACGCGAGGAGGTATGATGGGCAAGCTGGTCGTGATGATAGTGCTGGGGGGGCTGCTCAGTGCCTGCAGCAGCGGGCCCGTGCGGGTGCACGGGGCCGATGTGAGCGTGGACGATACCCGGATCCGGGTCAGCGACGGGGATCGCGGAGGCGACGGTACCTTCTGCCCACCGGGACAGGCCAAGAAGGGGCGCTGCTGACCGCTGGGTGCCGAAAGACAGACAACAAAAAGCCGCTCCATGGAGCGGCTTTTCTTATGAAACGGGCAGAAGATTATTTTTTCTTCTTGGCCTTGGCGTTCGGCAGGTCGGTGATGGAGCCTTCGAACACTTCGGCAGCCAGACCCACGGACTCGTGCAGAGTCGGGTGAGCGTGGATGGTCAGCGCGATGTCTTCGGCGTCGGCACCCATCTCGATGGCCAGACCGATTTCACCCAGCAGTTCACCGCCGTTGGTGCCCACGATGGCACCACCGATGACGCGGCCGCTCTCCTTGTCGAAGATCAGCTTGGTCATGCCGTCGGAGCAGTCGGACGCGATGGCGCGACCGGAAGCAGCCCACGGGAAGGTGGCGACTTCGAAGTTCAGACCCTGTTGCTTGGCTTCCTTCTCGGTCAGACCCACCCAGGCCATCTCAGGCTCGGTATAGGCGATGGACGGAATCACTTTCGGGTCGAAGTAGTGCTTCTTGCCGGCGATGACTTCGGCCGCCACGTGGCCTTCGTGTACACCCTTGTGGGCCAGCATGGGCTGACCGACGATGTCGCCGATGGCGTGGATGTGGGCCACGTTGGTACGCAGCTGCTTGTCGACTTCGATGAAACCGCGCTCGTTGACGGCAACACCGGCCTTCTCGGCATCCAGCATCTTGCCGTTCGGCACACGGCCTACGGCAACCAGCACGTTGTCGTAGCGAACCGGCTCGGCCGGGGCGTGCTTACCTTCGTAGGAGACGTACAGGCCGTCTTCACGGGCTTCAACGGCGGTGACCTTGGTCTCCAGCATGATGTTGAATTTCTTGGCAACGCGCTTGGTGTAGATCTTGACGATGTCTTTGTCGGCAGCCGGTACCAGCTGGTCGGCAAATTCCACCACGTCGATCTCGGAACCCAGGGAGGAGTACACGGTACCCATCTCCAGACCGATGATGCCGCCACCGATGACCAGCAGCTTGCCAGGAACGGTCGTCAGTTCCAGCGCATCGGTAGAGTCCCATACGCGGGGGTCGTCATGGGGGATGAACGGCAGCTTCACCGGACGGGAACCGGCGGCGATGATGGCGTTGTCGAAGGTGACGGTGGTCTTGCCGTCGGCGCCTTCCACTTCCAGCGTGTTCGGACCGGTGAACTTGCCGAAGCCGTTCACGACTTGGACTTTACGCATCTTGGCCATGCCAGCCAGACCGCCGGTCAGCTGGTTGATGACCTTCTCTTTCCACAGACGCACCTTGTCGATGTCGGTCTGCGGGGCACCGAAGACGATGCCGTGCTCGGCCAGCGCCTTGGCTTCTTCAATGACTTTGGCGACGTGCAGCAGTGCCTTGGACGGGATGCAACCCACGTTCAGGCAGACGCCACCCAGGGTGGAGTAACGCTCGACGATAATGGTATCCAGACCCAAGTCAGCCGCACGGAAGGCAGCGGAATAACCGGCAGGGCCAGCACCCAGTACTACGACCTGGGTTTTGATTTCTTTACTCATCATGACCTCTTTGTCGTTCTTATATCCCCGGACAGCACAGTCTTATGCCAAACAAGGCCGCTGCAGCCGTGAAAAAAACGGGGCAAGTTTACAATCCTGTTAACGAAATGAGAAGCAAAAAGGGCGGGCTCTGGGCCCGCCCTCTCACTTACAGGACCAGTCGACGAATGTCGGACAACACACCACTCAGGGTGGTGATGAAGCGGGCACCGTCGGCGCCATCGATGACGCGGTGGTCGTAGCTCAGAGCCAGCGGCAGCATCAGGCGCGGCACGAACTCTTTACCGTTCCACTTCGGCTTCATCTCGGACTTGGAGACGCCCAGGATGGCCACTTCCGGCGCGTTGACGATCGGGGTAAAGCTGGTACCGCCGATGCCACCCAGGCTGGAGATGGTGAAGCAACCGCCCTGCATGTCGGCAGCGGTCAGCTTGCCGGCACGGGCCTTCTTGGAGATCTCGGCCAGATCGCGGGACAGCTCGTGGATGCCCTTCTTGTTGACGTCGCGAACCACCGGAACCACCAGACCGTTGGGGGTATCCACCGCCACACCGATGTGGATGTACTTCTTCATGATCAGCTTGCTGCCGTCTTCGGACAGGGCGCTGCAGAAGCGCGGATGGGCTTCCAGGGCCTTGGCGGCCGCCTTCAGGATGAACACCAGCGGGGTGATCTTCACGTCCAGCTTCTGCTTCTCGGCCAGGATGTTCTGCTCTTTGCGGAACGCTTCCAGATCCGTGGTATCGGCTTCGTCGAACTGGGTGACGTGGGGGATCATGGCCCAGTTGCGGTGCAGGGCAGGACCGGAGATCTTCTGGATACGGGTCAGCTCCAGCTCTTCGACAGGGCCAAACTTGCTGAAATCAACCTTCGGCCAGGCCACGACGCTCATGCCGTTGCCAGTGCCGGTGCCGGCAGCCGGAGCGGACTCGGCGCGCTTGACCGCATCCTTCACGTAAGCCTGCACGTCTTCTTTGACGATGCGACCCTTGCGACCGGAGGCTTTCACCTTGGCCAGGTTGACACCGAACTCGCGCGCCAGACGGCGTACAGCCGGGGAGGCGTGGACATAGGCGTCGTTGGCGACGAAATCGGAGGCGGCAGCAGCCTGGGCAACCGGCGCAGGAGCGGCGGCAGCCGGAGCGGCAGCAACAGGCGCTGCGGCAGGAGCCGGAGCAGCCACGGCAGCCGGAGCGGCACCCGCCACTTCGAATACCATGATCAGGGAACCGGTGGAGACCTTGTCACCCGCCTTCACCTTGATCTCCTTGACCACACCGGCGAACGGCGCAGGCACTTCCATGGAGGCCTTGTCGCCTTCCACGGTGATCAGGGACTGGTCGGCTTCAACCTTGTCACCCACGGCGACCATGATTTCGGTCACTTCCACTTCGTCACCGCCGATGTCCGGCACGTTGACGTCCTTGGCACCGGCGGCAACCGGAGCAGCGGCAGCCACGGGGGCAGCAGCAGGAGCCGGCGCAGCAACAGCGGCCGGGGCTGCGCCCGCCACTTCGAAGACCATCACCAGGGAGCCGGTAGAAACCTTGGCGCCGGCGGCAACCTTGATCTCGACCACGCGACCGGCGAACGGTGCCGGCACTTCCATGGAGGCCTTGTCACCTTCCACGGCGATGATGGACTGGTCGGCTTCAACCATGTCGCCCACGGCAACCATGATCTCAGTTACTTCGACTTCGTCACCACCGATGTCCGGCACGTTGACGTCCTGGCGAGCGGCAGCAGCAGGAGCGGCGGCCGGCGCGGCAGCAACCGGGGCAGCAGCCTGGGCCGGAGCCGGTGCGGCAGCACCCTCGGCTTCGAAGACCATGATCTGGGAACCGGTGGCAACCTTGTCGCCCACCTTGATCAGGATCTCTTTGACGATACCGGCGGCCGGAGCCGGGACTTCCATGGAGGCCTTGTCACCTTCCACGGCGATCAGGGACTGGTCCAGCTCGACCTTGTCACCCACGGCCACCATGATCTCGGTGACTTCAACTTCATCGGCACCGATATCCGGCACCATAATCTGTTTGGACATTGCGCTTTATCCTCTTGCGTGCATCCGCGTGGCTGCCTGAGCATCACCACGCGCATCCCGCGTTATCCGTTTAAACCCAGGCAAGGTCGCGCCGGATACCCGGCGCGACACTCAATCCTCTTACGCGTACAGCGGGTTGACCTTGTCGGCATCGATGCCGTACTTGGCGATGGCTTCGGCCACAACCTGCTTGTCTACCTCGCCGCGCTTGGCCAGTTCGGTCAGGGCAGCAACCACTACGTAGAACTCGTTCACTTCGAAGTGACGACGCAGGTTGGCACGGCTGTCGGAGCGGCCGTAACCGTCGGTACCCAGGACACGGTAGTTCTCGGTCGGAACGAAGGCACGCACCTGATCGGCGAAGGACTTCATGTAGTCGGTCGCAGCGATGGTGGCTTCGGAACCCAGTACCTGAGCGATGTAGGGCACACGCGCTTCGGCGGTCGGGTGCAGCATGTTCCAGCGATCCGCGTCCTGACCGTCACGAGCCAGTTCGTTGAAGGAGGTGACGCTGAACACGTCGGAACCCACGCCGTACTCGCTGGCCAGGATCTGGGCGGCAGTGCGCACGTGACCCAGGATGGAACCACAACCCAGCAGCTGTACCTTGGCCTTGGTGCCGGCCACGGTTTCCAGCTTGTAGATACCCTTGCGGATGCCTTCCTCGGCGCCTTCCGGCATGGCCGGCATGGCATAGTTCTCGTTCAGGGTAGTGATGTAGTAGAACACGTTTTCCGGGTTCTCACCGTACATGCGGCGCAGGCCGTCCTGTACGATCACCGCCACTTCATAGGCGTAGGACGGGTCGTAGGAGATGCAGTTCGGGATGGTGTTGGCCAGGATGTGGCTGTGACCATCTTCGTGCTGCAAGCCCTCTCCGTTAAGAGTGGTACGACCGGAGGTCGCGCCCAGCAGGAAGCCACGGGCTTGCTGGTCACCGGCTGCCCACGCCATGTCGCCGATCCGCTGGAAGCCGAACATGGAGTAGTAGATGTAGAACGGGATCATCGGGCAGTCGTTGGTGCTGTAAGAGGTGGCAGCAGCCAGCCAGGAGGACATGGCGCCCAGCTCGTTGATACCGTCTTGCAGAACCTGACCCTGCTTGTCTTCCTTGTAGTAGGAGACGATGTCGCGGTCTTGCGGGGTGTACTGCTGACCGTGCGGGCTGTAGATACCGATCTGGCGGAACAGGCCTTCCATACCAAAGGTACGGGCTTCGTCAGCCAGGATCGGGACGATGCGCTTGCCGATGGACTTGTCTTTCAGCATCACGTTCAGGGAACGCACGAACGCCATGGTGGTGGAGATTTCGCGCGCCTGTTCACCCAGCAGCGGACCGAAGGCATCCAGCGCCGGGATTTCCAGCTTGGTGGTGCTCTCGCGCAGACGGGTCGGTACATAGCCCTTCAGTGCGGCACGGCGGGCGTGCAGGTACTTGTGCTCTTCGGTACCCTCTTCGATCTTCAGGTACGGCAGGTTTTCCAGCTGCTCGTCGGTGACCGGCAGGTTGAAACGATCGCGCAGGTGACGCACGGAGCCCAGATCCATCTTTTTGACCTGGTGAGCGATGTTCTTGCCTTCGGCCGCTTCGCCCATGCCATAGCCCTTGATGGTCTTGGCCAGGATCACGGTCGGCTTGCCCTTGGTCTGTGCAGCCTTGGAGAAGGCGGCGAACAGTTTGCGGGGGTCGTGACCACCGCGGTTCAGGGCGAAGATCTCCTCGTCGGTCATGTCTTTGACCAGCGCGGCGGTTTCCGGGTAACGGTTGAAGAAGTGCTCGCGCACGTAGGCACCGTCACGGGACTTCATGGTCTGGTAGTCACCGTCCACGGTCTCGTTCATCAGCTGGATCAGCTTGCCGGAAGTGTCTTTCTTCAGCAGCTCATCCCACTTGCGACCCCAGATGACCTTGGTCACGTCCCAGCCAGCGCCGGCGAACAGGCCTTCCAGCTCGTTGATGACCTTGCCGTTGCCGACAACCGGACCATCCAGACGCTGCAGGTTGCAGTTGACCACGAACACCAGGTTGTCGAGCTTTTCACGCACGGCAACAGTCAGGGCACCCTTGGCTTCCGGCTCGTCCATCTCGCCGTCACCCAGGAAGGCGTAAACGGTCTGCTCGGAGCAATCCTTGATGCCACGGTCGGTCAGGTACTTCAGGAAACGCGCCTGATAGATGGCGGCGATGGGGCCCAGACCCATGGAAACGGTCGGGAACTGCCAGAATTCCGGCATCAGTTTCGGGTGCGGGTAGGAAGGGATACCCTTGCCATCCACTTCCTGACGGAAGTTGTCCAGCTGCTCTTCGGTCAGGCGACCTTCGGCGAATGCGCGGGCGTAGATGCCCGGGGAGATGTGACCCTGGAAGTAGACCAGATCGCCACCGTCCTTCTCGTTGCGGGCACGGAAGAAGTGGTTGTAGCAGACTTCGTAGATGGTCGCGGAAGAAGCGAAGGAAGACATGTGACCACCCAGGTCCAGGTCTTTCTTGGAGGCGCGCAGCACGATCATCATGGCGTTCCAGCGGATGATGGCGCGAATGCGGCGTTCCATTTCCAGGTCGCCCGGGTAAGCCGGCTCGTCGCTGGACGGGATGGTGTTGATGTAGTCGCGGTTTGCCTTGGCAGCCACGTCCACACCGCTTGCGCGGGCTTTCTCGGCCAACTGTTCAAGGATGAACTGAGCGCGTTGCGGACCCTCTTCACGCAGCAGGGATTCCAGAGAGGCAAGCCACTCCAGCGTTTCTATCGGGTCCACATCGTTCTTCAGGATATCAGACATGGCTGGTTCCTATGTTGTTGTGATTGCACGGCATTGCACGGCGAAGGGCGCAAGCATTCGACAATTAAGAAAGCCTTGTGGGATTAGTTTTCCTGCTGACGGATCCGACGCATGGATCGCTGGATCCGGCTGTCTTCCCTCTGCATATCCAACAAGGTGTCCTCGATAAAGGCCAGGTGCTCATGACAAGCAGCCCTGGCCCGCTCCGGAGCCCCCGACAGGATAGCCTCGATCAGGCTCGCACGATGGCGACGGATCTTGGCGACCACTCCCGGACGGCGATTCAAAATTTCGTTATTGCGTAAAATGTTCTGCTCAAGCATGGGGCCCATGGCCCGCAACAGGTGCAGCAGCACCACGTTGTGGGAGGCCTCGGCCACGGCCAGATAGAACTGGGTCACGGCGGCCGATTCGACCACCAGCGAGCCTTGCTGACCGGCTTCTTCGATGGCGGCTTGCGCCAGGCGAATCCGTTCGAAATCAGCCTCGGTGCCCCGCAGCGCAGCATAGTAGGCACAGATGCCTTCCAGCGCGTGACGAAACTCCAGCAGGTCGTACTGGGCTTCCGGGTGAGTGCTGAGCAGTTCGAACAGAGGGTCGGCGATCCCCTTGCTCAGGGCATTTTGTACGTAAGTGCCACCGCCCTGACGACGATACAAGAGTCCTCTCGCTTCCAGGCGCTGGATGGCTTCGCGCAAGGAAGGGCGCGACACCTGAAACTGGATGGCGAGTTCCCGCTCGGGCGGCAACTTCTGGCCCGGCTGCAGGCTGCCTTCCAGAATCATGCTTTCCAGCTCGGCGACGATGGCGTCGGCCAGCTTGGGCTGAGTTATCTTGATATAGGGCATGAGGCTACTTTGTTAAATTGGTATTACCAATTTTATGGTTGGGGCGAAAATTAGCAGAGGGCTTGAAAAAAGTCCACCCAAAAGATGATCTGAATCAAGAAGCTAGGCTGCCACTTTGGGGGTAAAAACGCGGAATCATGATATAGCTCATAGAAAATGGTCTGACCAATATTTGTGAGCTTGCTCACCGATAACATTTGGCCAACAGCATGAAAAATGGCTTGCCAGACAAGGCAAGCCATTGATTCTAAAAACACAAAATAATTTTTAGATTTTTCACTCAAAGTGAAGCTTTTCCCGATAGCGAGGCCATTCGAAACTGTCACCCGGATCCGTCTTGCGGCCCGGCGCGATGTCGCAGTGGCCGACAATACGGTCCGCCGTGATGGCGGGATAACGGTGAACAATCGCCCGGCTGAGGTCCGACAGCACCTCGTATTGCTTGTCGCTGTAGGGAAGCTCGTCGGTCCCTTCCAGTTCGATCCCGATGGAAAAATCGTTGCACGCCTCCCTCCCCTCCCAGCTCGAGACTCCCGCATGCCATGCCCTGGCGCCAAAAGGCACGTACTGTACCAGTTCCCCATCGCGGCGGATCAGGCAGTGGGCCGAGACCCTCAGTTGATGAATACCGGCGAAATAGGGGTGAGCACCGGGATCGAGGCGCCCCAGAAACAGATCGTCGATAAAGGGGCCACCAAACTGCCCGGGGGGCAGGCTGATGCCGTGTATCACCAGCAAGGAGACATCCTCCGGGCTGAGCCTCTCATTGTGATGGGGGGAAGGCACCTTGCGGGCCTGCTCGCACCATCCTTCACGATCGATGGAAAACAGGGTTGTGGGTTGTGTCATCGTCTGCTCGACTCACAAATGGAAGCGATGTGCCTCTGGCGGGATGGGAAAACTGGGAACAAGTCTCTGAATTCATGGATAACGCTATGTTAGGCTGAGCCATTCACTCGCGCGATATGGGACACACTATGCACCCGATGGCACGCCGTCTCTGGCTGCTCGCCTGGCTCTCGCTGCTGGGTCTGCTGACCCTCTACTTTCATGGCCGTGAACAACCGTCGGTGACCGCCAGCGGCGATCTGCTGCTCAGGGCCGATGCCAGCGGCCATTATCGTCTGGAGGGTGCCATCAACGACCAGCCGGTGCAACTGCTGCTGGACACAGGAGCAACCCGGGTGACCATACCGAGCCAGGTGGCCGCCCGGCTCGGCCTCGTCGCCACGGGCCGCAGCCGTGTCAACACGGCAGCCGGAGAGATCCAGGTCGAAACCGGCCGGATCGAAAGTCTGGCGATGGGTCCGCTGACCCTGTACGATTTGTCCGTCTTTATCAATCCGGCTGCCGACGGGGAGGAGATCCTGGTGGGCATGAATGCCCTGGGCAGGCTGGAATTGCGCCAGAAAGACAGGCAATTGCTTCTCAGACCCTTGCAGGAATAAGGCATGTTACAACAGGACATCCGCCGCGCCGTGCGCGCCGCACTTCTCGAAGACTTGGGCGATGCCCTCACCGCGCTGGATCAACTGGATGCCAGCGCCGACATCACGGCCCAGCTGATCCCGGCCGATCGCATCTCGACCGCGCGAGTCATCACCCGCGAGGCGGGCGTCTTCTGCGGCCAGCCCTGGGTCGACGAGGTGTTTGCCCAGCTCGGTGGCGAAGTGAAGGTCGAGTGGAAAGTGCAAGATGGTGAACGCCTTGCCCCCAATCAGGAGCTGTTCCGCCTCCATGGCCCCGCCCGCGTGCTGCTGACTGGCGAGCGCAATGCGCTGAACTTCGTGCAGACCCTGAGTGGCGTCGCCACCCTCACCGCCCGCTATGTGGCCGAGCTGGAAGGCACCGACTGCCGCCTGCTCGACACCCGCAAGACACTGCCGGGCCTGCGCAGTGCACAGAAATATGCCGTCACCTGCGGTGGTGGCAAGAACCACCGTATCGGGCTGTTCGATGCCTATCTCATCAAGGAGAACCACATCCTGGCCTGCGGGGGCATTCAGGAAGCCATCGCCCAGGCGCGTCACCTCAACCCGGGCAAACCGGTAGAAGTGGAGGTCGAATCGCTGGCCGAACTGGAACTGGCTCTGGCGGCCGAGGCCGACATCGTGATGCTGGACAACTTCGACATCCCCATGATGCAGGAAGCCGTTCGCCTCAATCAGGGCAGAGCCAAGCTGGAAGTCTCCGGCAACGTCACCCTCGATACCCTTGCCGGATACGCCGCGACCGGGATCGACTTCATCTCGGTGGGAGCGCTGACCAAGCATGTGCGGGCACTGGATCTCTCCATGCGCTTTGTCGCGGCTTGAGCAAGCCCCATCCGTTGCTCGTGCCCAAAATATTACAGGGCTCGAAACTTGCAAAAGGCGCCATCGGCGCCTTTTCTTTGGTTCTTCGCGGGATCTTGGGGAAGTGGAAGTTGACAGACAGGGTGCTGGTAAACTGGCTGTCTCCAAACACACCACCACCATCACCCTGCTGTCGCCGTGCATCATATTGATATTGCCTCCTTCTGGCCAGGTTATACCGTC
>NZ_JAGKRI010000307.1:0-354 GCF_017939255.1 Aeromonas sp. Prich7-2 | reverse complement strand
AGAAGTTGCTTGAGGTACTGGGTTGCATTGATAATAGTCATGGCTTCGGGCGTGTCGGTTTTTTTTTGCGATTAAATCAGATCACAAACGAAGCCTTTTTTCTATCTATTTCAATTGGTTGTAGCTAAAGATCCTGTACATGAGAGCGGGCTTCCTTGATGGGAGAACGCAGGCTGCTCGCCCCCTTGCGGTAGCGCTTGTGGCCCTGGTGCATATTCCGGCCGATCATGAACACCAATTCCGATTCAACGTGAACACCATTTCCGGACCAATGTGAACGCTCATTCCGGTTCAACCTGAACACTTCGCCCCTCCTTTCCGGAAACAGTGTTCAACATCCCGGAATCACTGTTC
>NZ_JAGKRI010000306.1:0-625 GCF_017939255.1 Aeromonas sp. Prich7-2 | reverse complement strand
ACGGTGTGATTCATGACTGGGGTGAAGTCGTAACAAGGTAACCCTAGGGGAACCTGGGGTTGGATCACCTCCTTACCTTAAGATGACGAAGTTGTTGAGTGTTCACACAGATTGCCTTGATTCAAAGTAGTTAGAGCAAAGACCTGGTGCGCCTTGGCGTGTCAGTGCTTGTTTGGTCGAAAGACTAAATGAGAGAAGCCCGTTCGTTGGGTTGGGATGTGAATAATGACGAAAGTCGTTACCCAATTCAGAGTTAGCGATAACAACGAACAGCGCTAAAGGCCGCTAGCCTCGCAGGCTCGGCGTCGCCTTTACGAAAATCATTGCGAAGTGACCTTCGCAAAGCGTGATTTTCGTCCCCTTCGTCTAGAGGCCTAGGACACCGCCCTTTCACGGCGGTAACAGGGGTTCGAATCCCCTAGGGGACGCCACTTCTCTTCGCAGCTCAAGAATGCAGACATAAGCATTACGTGTTTATGTCTGTTTTCTTCGGCCTTGCGCCGTTGCAAACATGCTCTTTAACAATCTGGAAAGCTGATTTAAAAAGTAGTTCTCAAACATTTGTTACAAGTGCTTTGGAAACTTCTTGGCGAAAACCAAATTTTATTTGGTCCTTGTTGTACAG
>NZ_JAGKRI010000305.1:0-756 GCF_017939255.1 Aeromonas sp. Prich7-2 | reverse complement strand
GCCGCTTCGCCAGCGAACTCTGCCCGGAACTGGGTCACCTCTCGGGCCAGTGCCTGGTGTTCATTCGCCTGCGCCTCCTGGCGTTGGGTGATCTGAGCGCGCGCCTTGCGGTTGCGGGTTTCGCCTTCTTCATCCGCCAGGGTGTTGCCGAGGCTTGCCAGGGCTGCCAGATCGACCTCTGCCACCAAGTCATCCTGCTTGCCGGCCAGCGCCTTACCCTGCTCGGAAACGGCCTCGGAGAGGCTGCCCACGCTGGCATTGGTCTGATCGGTTTTGGTGTTGAGCTGCTGCAGGGCCTCGCCGGTGGCCTGTTGGCCGTCACTGACCACCTTGGCCAGGTTGGTCAGGCTGGCCGACTGTTCGCCGGAGGCTGTCTGGAGCTGGTCTATCTGCTCTGCCAGCGCCTGATCTCCCTGCGCCTGGGTGCGCTGGGTCTCCAGAATCGCCGCATTGAGCATCTGATCATCCTGCTCCAGGGTGGCCTGCAGCTGGGTGACACGCTCGCTGAGCGCCTTGTCAGCATCGCTCAGGGTCTTGTTGCTCTCCTCTAGGGCCGCGTTGGTCTGGCGATCTCCCTCCTGGTACTCGGCTCTGAGCTGGCTGATCTGCTGGGCGGTCGACTGCTCCACCCCGGCGATCACTTCCCTCACCTCCGTCAGCTCGGCAGCGGTAGCAGCCGCTTCGCCAGCGAACTCTGCCCGGAACTGGGTCACCTCTCGGGCCAGTGCCTGGTGTTCATTCGCCTGCGCCTCCTGG
>NZ_JAGKRI010000304.1:0-806 GCF_017939255.1 Aeromonas sp. Prich7-2 | reverse complement strand
TTTAAAGAAAGCGTAATAGCTCACTAGTCGAGTCGGCCTGCGCGGAAGATGTAACGGGGCTCAAACCAGGCACCGAAGCCGCGGATTCACGCTAAGCGTGAGTGGTAGGGGAGCGTTCTGTAAGTCTGCGAAGGTGTATCGAGAGGTATGCTGGAGATATCAGAAGTGCGAATGCTGACGTAAGTAACGATAAAGGGGGTGAAAAGCCTCCTCGCCGGAAGACCAAGGGTTCCTGTCCAACGTTAATCGGGGCAGGGTGAGTCGACCCCTAAGGTGAGGCCGAAAGGCGTAATCGATGGGAAGCAGGTTAATATTCCTGCACGACTTGTAATTGCGATGGGGGGACGGAGAAGGCTAGGTGGGCCAGGCGACGGTTGTCCTGGTGAAAGTGCGTAGGTGGTGTTTCTAGGCAAATCCGGAGACACAACACTGAGACACGAGACGAACACACTACGGTGTGGAAGCCATTGATGCCCTGCTTCCAGGAAAAGCCTCTAAGCTTCAGATTACAAGTCATCGTACCCCAAACCGACACAGGTGGTCGGGTAGAGAATACCAAGGCGCTTGAGAGAACTCGGGTGAAGGAACTAGGCAAAATAGTACCGTAACTTCGGGAGAAGGTACGCTCTTGTTGGTGAAGTCCCTTGCGGATGGAGCTGACGGGAGTCGCAGTGACCAGATGGCTGGGACTGTTTATCAAAAACACAGCACTCTGCAAACACGAAAGTGGACGTATAGGGTGTGACACCTGCCCGGTGCCGGAAGGTTAATTGATGGGGTTAGCGCAAGCGAAGCTCTTGATCGAA
>NZ_JAGKRI010000303.1:1005-36754 GCF_017939255.1 Aeromonas sp. Prich7-2 | reverse complement strand
CGCCTGTTGTGGGCATACTGCGAAGGATAACCGCCAGACGCAAAGCCAGTTTAAATGCGCTGCGTGTGGTTATGAGGCGAACGCCGATGTGAATGGCGCTCGCAATATTTTAGCGGCGGGACACGCCGTTTTAGCCTGTGGAGGCGTGGTGCAATCAGGCCGCCCGATGAAGCAGGAACCCGGTACTGCGCGAGCAGCTATCACCCAGTAATGGGAATCCCCCTCCTGTGACGCGAAGCGCTAAGGTGGGGGAGGATGTCAACTTGAGTCCCTGTCGCTTAGTACTGGTGTTGTCGGGTCTGACCGATATAATGTCGCCCCCAATCATGATGGATTCCGAGGTTTTTGCATGCGGCTCGACAAATTTCTTTGCGATTGCTCCGATTTGACCCGTTCCCAGGCGGGCAAGCTGATCCGTCAGGGGGAAGTGCTGGTAGACGGCGTGCTGGTCAAGCAGCCCGCCTTTCACATCAATGAGCAACACCAGATCGAGTTTGACGGTGTGACCTTGACCCTGAACCTGCAGAATCGCTACTTCATGCTGCACAAGCCGGAAGGATATGTCTGCTCCAACGAGGACCCGGATCACGCCACCGTGTTCCACCTGCTCGACGAGCCGGCCATGGGCAAACTGCACGTGGTGGGGCGCCTCGATCTCGATACCACCGGGCTGGTGCTGATCACCGATGACGGCCAGTGGTCCCATCGCATCACGTCGCCCCGGCACGAGTGTGCGAAGACCTACCACGTCTGGCTGGCTGATCCCGTGAGTGAAGAGGCCATCTCGCTCTTTGCCGACGGTATCTACCTGCGCAACGAGAACGACAAGACCCGCCCTGCGGAGCTGGAAATCCTGGACGATCGGGAAGCACGCCTGACCATCCACGAGGGCAAGTATCACCAGGTGAAGCGGATGTTCGCCGCCATCGGCAACAAGGTGGTCGGACTGCATCGGGAACGCATCGGCGATCTGGCTCTGGACGATGAGCTGGCACCGGGGGAATACCGGGAGCTGACCGAAGAGGAAGTGGCCCTGTTCTAGGGGCGCGATCGCCTCTCTCCCTGTCCGGTACGAGGGAGCATCGGCGGCTCAGTGCCGCCGATGGGCGTGTTGGTCCTTCCTTCTTGCAGGAGAGACGGGGCTCAGTTCCCCATTCCCAGCACCAGGGCCGTGCCCAGGGTGGCGAGCAGGGCTCCGGCCCAGGCGGGGAGCGAGGGACGCATCCCCGAGTGCCACCACAGCAAGGGCAGCAGAATGACCGGTGTGGTGGAAGACAAGATGGCCACCATGCCCACATCTCCCTGACGCAGGGCCACCAGGATCAGGGTCATTCCCAGCGTCATCGCCAGAAATCCGTTGATGCCTATCATGCCGAGCACCTGCCGGTTGATTGGGTTGTGCGGCATGGCGAGCGGCAGGCGCAGTGCCCGCAAGACGCAGTGTGCCAAGAGTGCGCTGCCCATGCGCACGCCGGAAGCGCTCACCGCGTCCACGGTGCCGCTCATCATCACCGGCTTGGCGATGATGGCTCCGAGGCTCTGGCACAGGGCTGCGGTGAGGCCAAGGGCTATGCCGACCACGAGGCGGCCGCGCACCTGCTCCCATTCGTTCTGCAGGTTGTCGCCACGACGACCAAACAGGATGGCGAGCATGACCCCGGCCAGGACCAGCAAGGCGCCTGGCAGGCGCCAACCATCGAGCCGCTCGCCAAAGAGCCAGAGCCCAAGCAGGGCGGAGAAGAGGGCGTGGCAGGAGAAGAGCAGACCGCTGCGCCTGGGGCCGAGTCGGTTCATGCAGGCAAAGAGGGCAGTATCGCCGACGAAGATGCCGATGAGGCCGGAGAGGGCCAGCAGGGGAAGGGCGCTCTCGGTGAGGGTCTGCCAGCCTCCCGTCACCAGACTTGCGCTGGCCAGCATCAGGCTGACCAGGAACATCCGCCAGCGGCTGTAGGCAAAGGCCCCCAGATGGCGAGCCGGTTTGACGGAGATGAGGGCGGCGATCGCCCATAAACTGGCGGCAGCCAGCGCCAACCATTCGTAACCCATAAAGACCCCTGAAACGGTAGACGACAACCGGACCTACAGGCGACATATCACCCCGGGCCGATTGCCAACGAGGCAGGGGAGTGCGCCTTCTGGCGATTGCGCCCACCCGTGGCGGCCGTGTCGTCATAAAACCTTGAAAAAAATAGCCCGAAAGACTCCCTCTATCGGGCAGGCCCGATACAATACGGGTCGTCTTCGGGGATAACAAGCGCGGCATGATGCATTCGATTCCAGGCGCGCCGCCGGCCTTCCCCCCATTGCAGTCAAAAGAATTGAACGAGGTTGATGTCATGTTTTACCGTTTCGCCGCCAGGCCAGCCCGCCGCTGGCTCTCTCCCTTGCTGTTCGGGTTGATGGCGGTGCCGCCGCTTCAGGCCACTACCGTGGTGCAGCAGCCCGTGCTGTCGGACAGGCAGACCCTGGTCAAGGGCAATGGCGCCGAACCCGAGTCCCTCGATCCGGCCCTGATCCGCTCCGGTTTCCCGGGGGAGGTGGTGCTGGTGGACCTGTTCGAGGGGCTGGTGAGCGAGGATGGTCAGGGCAAGATAGTGCCCGCCCAGGCCCAGCGCTGGGAGACCAGCGAGGATGGGCTGGTGTGGCGCTTCTTCCTGCGTCCCCAGCTCAAATGGTCCAACGGCGAGCCCCTCACCGCCCGGGATTTCGTCTACGCCTGGCGGCGGCTGCTGAACCCGGCGCAGGCTTCCCCCTCCGCCGGCCTGCTGCTGGCGACCGGCATCAACAATGCCCAGTCCATCTATGCCGGGGCGCTCGACCTCGATGCCCTGGGGGTGGAGGCAGAAAGCGACCAGATCCTGAAAGTGACCCTGGAGCGCCCCATTCCCTATTTCCTGCAACTGGTCAGCCAGCGCCCCTTCGTGCCGGTCAACGAGCGGGTCATCGCCCAGTTTGGCAAGCAGTGGACCCAGCCAGGCAAGATGGTGAGCAATGGCCCCTACAAGCTGGCGAGCTGGGTGGTGAACGAGCGCATCGAAGCCGAACGCAACCCCCAGTACTGGGATGACGCCCATACCCGGATCCAGCGGGTGACCTACCTGCCGCTCGCTTCCCAGCATGGGGAGCGGCTGCGTTACGAAGCGGGGGAGATCCAGCTTACCAACAAGGTGGCGCTGGAGTACTACCAGAAGACCATGCAGGAGGCACCGGAGCGGATCTGGGGTCTGCCGCTGCTTGGCACCTATCTTTACACTTTCAATCTCAATCGCCCCGAGTTGCAGGATGTGCGGGTGCGCCAGGCGCTCTCCATGGCCATCGATCGCCACCTGCTGACCGAGAAGGTGAGCGGCCAGGGGGAGCGCTCTGCCTGGTCACTGCTGCCCGCCATGCCGGGTTATGACGAGCTGGATATCCCCCTCTCCCGGGAAGACCAGCCGACCCGGTTGGCCCGGGCCGCCGCACTGTTGGCCCAGGCGGGCTACAACAGCGCCCATCCCCTCAGGCTGACGCTGACCTACAACACGTCGGAGAACCACAAGAAGCTGGCCCTGGCGGTGGCGGCCATGTGGAAACCGCTGGGGGTCGAAGTCTCCCTCAACAACATGGAGTGGAATGCCTATCAGGTGGCCAAGGACAGTGGTGATTTCATGCTGGCTCGTTCATTTTTGTTTGGTGATTATGTCGAGCCGTCGTCCATGCTTGGCAGTTTCCGCTGCCAGGATCCCCAGAACGAGAGCGGCTACTGCAACCCCACCTTCGATGGTCTGCTGCAACAGGCCTCCGAGACCCTGGATGCCAACGTTCGGTCCGGGATCTATCATCAGGCCGAGCAACTGCTGATGGAGGAGGTGCCCGTCATCCCCGTCTATCACTACAACCAGATGAGACTGGTGGACCCGGCACTGCGCGGCTTGCCGAGCCGCAACCTCAAGGGCGCCATCGCCACCAAGGATCTCTATTTCAGCCAGCCATGAGGAGTGTGGAATGAAGATTGCTATTATCTCGGATCTGCACGGCAGTCTGACTGCCCTCGAGCAGGTGCTGGCGCAACTCGCTCCCTGGCAGCCTGATCACTATCTGCTGCTCGGGGATCTGCTCAATCACGGGCCGCGCAATCCGGTGCCGGCGGGGTATGATCCTGCTGCCGTGGCTGCAAGGCTCAACCAGCTGGCCCCCCGCATCATGGCGGTGCGTGGCAATTGCGATTCGGAGGTGGACCAGATGCTGCTCCACTTCCCCATCACGGCGCCCTACAACCAGCTACTGGTGGATGGGCGGCGTTGGTTTGTCAGCCACGGTCATCTCTATGAGCCCAGCAACGTGCCCCTGCCTGCAGGGAGCTTGTTCATCAGCGGTCATACCCATGTGCCTGTGCTATGTCAGGAAGGAGAGATGATCCTGATGAACCCGGGGTCTATCTGTTTTCCAAGGGGCGAGTGGGTGGCCAGTTATGGGCGATATCACGAGGGCCGCATGAGCATTCATGCCTGCAAGGATGGAGAAACCCTGATGCAGCTGGTGCTCTGACTAGGGGCCCAAAAGGAGAGGAAGCCCGAAGGGGGAGAGGAGATCAGGCCTTGATCCCGAAAGAGCGGGTGCCTGAGCGGGTATTGCCTTTGGCGTCATAGGTCAGGGAGCTGCTGTCTCTGAGCTTGCTGAGGAAGCTGGCGAGACGGCGATTGGAGACAATACTGAGTTCGAGCAGACGTCCGTTGAGATTGTTCTGCTCCTGGCAGGCTTCCAGCTTGGCTTGAAGGGCCTGCAATTGGGTCGGGAAGGCGCTCAGCTGTTGCTTCAGGTCGGGTAGCTCCGCCAGAGTCTTGTCCAGCGTCTCGATGGCCACCAGCAGTTGCTGCTTGCGATCGGCGAGTGCCGGCAAGGCAAGGGCCCGGTGAGCCTTGAGGAGGTCGAACTCCTCTGCCAGCAAGCCTTGCATCTGGGAGAGGTTGTCGTCCTGAGCGCGCAGCAGCGAAGGGAGGTCCATCATCCCAACCGTTTATCCAGATCGGCTTCGAAGCTGAACATCTTTCTGGCCACGGCTTCGCTGTTGACCTTGTACTCCCCACTGGCCACAGCCTTCTTCAGGCTCTCGACGCGGCTCTCGTTACCGGTGGAGGCGGTGTTGAGGGTCTTCTGCATCTGTTGCAATTGCTGCGCCTCACTGGTCAAGGAGACAGAGTCGCTCTTGACGGTCGTCGCACGGCTGCTCTCGCTGGAGGTCGCCGACTTGGTGGCTACACCTTGACTGCTTCCGCTGTTTTGCAGGCGGTTGTTAGCCAAGTTGTTGATATTGTTGATAGCCATAAGGTTTACCTTCGTCTGCTTTGCTGTTCGCTTACCTGTATATCGGTGACGGCGGTCAGAACTTTAGAAAAAAATTGCGCAGTGCATTCATGTGTCAGAATGTCACGACCACGGAGCCCACTGCACTGACCTGGCCTTGCACCGTTCTGCCCGAGCGCGTGTTGACAAGCCGGATCATGTCTCCGAAGCTGCCATCTTGCAAGGCGCGGGCCATGGTTTTGATCTGCATGCTGCTGTTTTCGGCGCTCAGGGTGACCTGGTCCCCCTTGCATACCACGCATACCTGGGTGAGCCTGATTGGCTGACCCGGTTTCAGCTCACGCTTGCTGCGTACCCCGATAAGGGCGGTCGGGTCGGTAAGGTAGTCGCCACGGATCAGGGTCTGGTCCTGGTATGCCAGGGTCAGCATGGGTTCACTCAGAACGTCTCCCTTGGCAACCGGGACGGCGACGGTGACATAGGGTTTCTGGATGCTGACCCGGACCGGTAGATAGAGATCCCAGGATTTCTCTCCCTCGCACTTGAGGTAGACGGTGGTGTTGCGACGGATCTCCATCCTGGCGGGGAGGGAAATGGTGAGGGCATCTTCGCAGCGCGTGAGGGGGAGGCGCTCGTCAATGGTACCGGCCTTGACGTCGGCCTGTGCATCGAGGGGAATATCGAGCTGGTCGAGCACGAACGCCTGTGCCTGTTCTTGCAGATAGTCGGTGACCTCGGACGCCATGGCGTGAGACAGACTGCAAAACGGCAGTAAGATAAGGAAAAGTCTACTAATCATTTTTGCTTACCGGTCGATAAGTTATTCACGTATACCACCGTAGTTAACTATGCTTGCTCCAGAATTATTCGGTTGTTGAAACAACGATGAGCTGATGCAAGCCAATGTGCATGCATAATGACATGCACGATCAGTGCCAAGCATTTTTAGGGAGTGTTTATGGCGAGTATTCTGGACTCGGTCAACCAGCGAACCCAGCTAGTGGGACAAAACAGGCTGGAGCTGCTGTTGTTTCGTCTCAATGGACGTCAAAGATTTGGCATCAACGTATTCAAGGTACGCGAGGTGCTGCAGTGTCCCCCTCTGACCGTCATGCCCAAGCTCAACTCCTGCATTCGCGGCGTGGCACATATCCGTGGTCAGACCATCTCGGTGATCGATCTCAGCATGGCGATGGGCAAACGCCCCATCCAGGACCTCTCCAAGTGCTTCATCATCATCTCCGAGTACAACCGCTCCATTCAGGGGTTCCTGGTCCACTCGGTCGAGCGCATCATCAACATGAACTGGGAGTCCATCCTGCCGCCACCCAAAGGGGCAGGTCGCATCAACTACATGACGGCGGTGACCGAGGTAGATGGTGAGCTGGTGGAGATCCTGGACGTGGAGCGCATTCTCAACGAGATCTCGCCGGTCTCCACCGAGGTGTCCACCGAACTGGTGGAAGCAAGCGTGGAGCGCAATCCTCACGGGCGTCCCGTACTGGTTGCGGACGACTCTTCGGTGGCGCGCAAGCAGGTTCAACGGGCACTGGAGGCTATCGGGGTGCAATGCGTGCTGGCCAAGGATGGACGGGAAGCGCTCAACATGTTGCTGGAGATGTCCAAGAACGGTCCCATCAAGGATCAGATAGCCCTGGTCATTTCGGACATCGAGATGCCGGAGATGGACGGTTATACCTTCACCGCCGAGATCCGCAACAATCCCAACCTCAAGGATTTGCATGTTATCCTGCACACTTCCCTCAGTGGGGTGTTCAATCAGGCCATGGTGCAGAAAGTCGGAGCGAACAATTTCATTGCCAAATTCCAGCCGGATGAATTGGCCAAGGCCGTACAAGGCGCTCTCTAATCAAGAAGAACAACTGCATGAAGACACTTTCGGACGACTTATACAGGCAATTCAGCAATTTTCTGGCGCAACAGAGCGGCATAGTGCTGGGTGACAACAAACAGTATCTGGTCAAGAGCCGCCTGTCGCCCTTGATGACTCAGTTTGGTATCGAGAGTCTGTCTGATCTGGTCACCCGGGCGATGAGCGTGCGCGAGCGGGAGCTCAAGATGGCGGTGGTCGATGCCATGACCACCAACGAGACCCTGTGGTTTCGCGATACCTATCCGTTCCAACTGCTGAGCGACAAGATTTTCCCGGAGCTTGGCAAGAGCGGTCGTCCCATCAAGATATGGTCTGCCGCCTCTTCATCGGGGCAGGAACCCTACTCCATCGCCATGACGGCGCTGGAGCAGCAAGTCAAGCGGCCGGGTACCTTGCCGGGCGGGGTGCAGATAGTGGGGACCGATATCTCCAGCACCATGCTCAACCAGTGCAAGGAGGGGGTCTACGACAGCCTGGCGCTGGCTCGCGGGCTCTCCCCCGAGCGCAAGCGACTCTTTTTCGAACCCTGTGGCGACAACAAGATGCGGGTGGTGGAGCGTGTCAGAAAATTGACCAGCTTCCGTCCCCTCAACCTGCTGGAGAGCTACAGCCTGCTCGGCAAGTTTGACATCATCTTCTGCCGCAACGTGCTCATCTATTTTGCGCCCGAAGTGAAATCCAAGATCCTCAACCAGTTCGCCAGCAGCCTCAATCCTGGCGGCTACCTGATGCTGGGGGCCTCCGAGTCTCTGGCCGGCCTCACCGACAAGTTCGAGATGATCCGCTGCAACCCCGGCATCGTCTACAAGGTCAAATAACCCCGCTCAATACCCTCTTGGCACACCTCTTGCTAAATATTCATGAAGCAGGAGGTGTGCTATGGCAATTTCATTCGACAAGGCATTCGGGGTTCATCAGTACACGCTGAGCGTGCGCGCCAAGCGTGCCGAGGTGTTGTCCAGCAACATCGCCAATGCGGACACGCCGGGCTTCAAGGCCCGTGACATCGACTTCTCACAGGCGTTGCAGGATGCCCAGGGCCAGCAAGGGTTCGGGCTCAGCACCACCAGCGAGAAGCACTTCGCCTTGCAGATGGATACCCCGGGCACGACCCAGTTCCGCAATCCCCTGCAACCGGATACCGGTGACGGCAACACGGTGGACGTGCAGCAGGAGCGCAGCGAGTTCCTGCGCAACAGCCTCGAATACCAGGCCTCCCTTGAATTCATGAACAGCAAGATAAGCGGCCTGCTCAAGGCACTGAAAGGAGAGCAAGGATGAGTTTGTTCAAGGTCTTTGACATTGCAGGCTCTGCCATGAGCGCGCAGTCCGTTCGCCTCAACACGGTGGCGAGCAACATGGCCAACGCTGACAGCGTCAGCTCCAGCGTGGAAAAAACTTACCACGCCAGGCGGCCAGTCTTTGCCGCCCAGCTGGATCAGGCCATGTCCGACAAGCAGGCCTCGGTCGGGGTGGATGTGAAGGGCATCGTCGAGAGTGATGCACCCCTGCTCAAGGAGTACAACCCGAATCACCCCATGGCGGACAAGGATGGCTTCATCTTCAAGCCCAACGTCAACATGGTGGAAGAGATGGCGGACATGATAGCAGCGTCGCGCAGCTACCAGACCAACGTCCAGGTGGCCGATGCGGCCAAGAAAATGTTGCAGCAGACCCTGGGTCTGGGCAAGTCCTGACAGAGGTGAACCCGGATGAGAGTGACCCGTGATCGCCTGCCAGGCGGCAACAATCGGCCCAGTGGGCACGCCCTAGAGGGGGGAGCATAAGTGGCAGATACCTATGACAGCCTGCTGGGCGTCAACCGGACGACGTCGGCCCAGACCAGTACGGTCAACACCAGTACCCAGAAAAAGGAGCTGGATCAGGAGTCCTTCCTGAAGCTGCTGACCATGCAGCTCTCCTATCAGGATCCGTTCAAACCGGTGGACAACGCCCAGATGCTTTCCCAGATGACCTCGATGTCGACGTCTCAGGGGATCAGCAGCCTCTCCACCCAGATGGAGAGCCTCAACAGCCTGATGACCTCTAGCCAGGCGCTGCAGGCCTCCGCGCTGGTGGGACAGAACGTGCTGATCCCGTCCAATACGGGTTACGTGGAGAAGGGGGGGACCCTCACGGGGGTCATCGCCACCGGCGATGGCGGCAGCAACATCAAGGTGACGGTGAAGGACGAGAGCGGCCAGGTCATCAGGGAGTTCGCCATCGAAGGGAGCCACAAGGGGAACGTGGCCTTTGAATGGGATGGCAAGGACAAGTCCGGCAACCAGGCCAAGAGCGGCAAATATTCGATAGAGGCGCATGCCACCGTCGACGGCAAGTCGGAGAGCGTCCCCGCCCTGACTTACGCCAAGGTGGAGAGCGTCACCCTGGGAACGAGCACCAACCCCAGCACCCTCAAACTCAAGGGACTGGGCGGCATCTACCTGACCGATGTATTGGAAATTGGCGCGACGACCGGCAAGACCACCACCCAGTCGGCTTCGTCCTCTAACGCAGTGATCTAAGGAGAAAGACATGTCATTCAACAATGCCCTCAGCGGCATCAATGCGGCTCAAAAAGACCTGAACGTCACCGCGAACAACATTGCCAACGTCAATACCACCGGCTTCAAGGAGTCCCGTGCCGAGTTTGCCGACGTCTATGCCAACTCCATCTTCGTCAACGCCAAGACCCAGGTCGGCAACGGGGTGGCGACTGGCGCTGTGGCCCAGCAGTTCCACCAGGGCGCGCTGCAATTCACCAACAACGCGCTGGATCTCGCCATCCAGGGCAACGGCTTCTTCGTGACCTCGGACGGCCTGACCAACCTGGATCGCACCTACACCCGTGCGGGCGCCTTCAAGCTCAATGAGAGCAGCTACATGGTCAGCAACTCCGGCGGTTATCTGCAGGGGTACGAGATCAACTCTGATGGCACCCCCAAGGCGGTGAGCATCAATGCCACCAAGCCCATCCAGATCCCGGACAAGGCCGGTGAGCCGGTGCAGACCACGACGGTCGAAGCTGGTTTCAACCTGCCTTCCAGCACGAAAACGTTGATGGATGTCAATGCCTCCAAATTCGATCCCACGGACTCGACTACCTACTCCTCCTCCACTTCCGTGGTGGTCTATGACTCCCTGGGCGAGCCACACACCATCACCCAGTACTTCACCAAGGAAGCGGATCCGGCCGATCCTACCCAAGCGGCGGTGCCGACTGCCTGGCGCATGTACCTCTATGAAGGGGACAAGCCCATCGACATCGTAGGCGGTACGGCCACCACCATGGCGACCGGTCTGAGCCAGGCCCCCCTGAGCGCCCGGGTGACCTTCGATGCCTCCGGCAAGATGGTCACACCCACCACCCCGGCGGTCATCAAGACGGAACCCCTGGGGGCGACAGGGGCTGGTATCATCACCAATGGCGCCGATGGCACCCAGGAGATTGAGTTCAAGCTTGGTACCGTGACCCAGTACGCCTCCCCCTTTGAAGTGAGCAAGCTGACCCAGGACGGCTCCACCGTCGGCCGCCTGACCAAGGTGGAGATCGGGGCGGATGGCATAGTCTCCGCCACTTACAGCAACGCCACCACCGTCAAGGTGGCCATGGTGGCCATGGCGAAGTTTGCCAATGCCCAGGGTCTCACCCAGGTCGGCGACACCTCCTGGCGCCAGTCCCTGCTCTCTGGCGATGCCTTGCCCGGCACCCCGAACTCCGGCACGTTCGGCTCCATCAAGTCGTCGGCACTGGAGCAGTCCAACGTGGATCTCACCACCGAGCTGGTCGACCTCATCACCGCCCAGCGCAACTTCCAGGCCAACTCCCGTTCCCTGGAAGTGAACAGCTCCCTGCAGCAGAACATACTGCAGATCCGCTAAGACGGCGGGTAGTTGGCAGGGGCGCTTCGGCGCCCCTTGTCATTTCCGTCCCGCCTCATTTCCTCCTTTCATTCCGTCTTCGTCATCTCTCTTGGCATTCAACTTGCAGTTGAGCTGTGAGAGTCATCTGTTTGACGGAGGATCCCATGGATCACCTGCTTTACATCGCCATGTCCGGGGCCAAGGAGAACATGAACAGCCTGGCTGTTCGTGGCAACAACCTTGCCAACGCCAACACCATTGGCTTCAAGTCTGACTTCGAGCAGGCGCGCAGCATGCAGGCGTTTGGCGAAGGGCTGCCCACGCGGGTGTTCGCCATGACCGAGCGGCCGGGCCAGAACCTGCAGCACGGCATGCTGATGACCACGGGTCGGGATCTTGACGTTGCCGTCGATGGGCCGGGCTGGATTGCGGTGCAGGATCCCAACGGCGCGGAAGCCTATACCCGCATGGGCAACCTGCAGCTCAATGCCACCGGCAATCTGCAGACTTCCACCGGTCTGAATGTGGTGGATGATGCCGGTCAGCCCATCGTGCTGCCCCTGCCCATGGAGAAGATCGAGATCAATCGTGACGGTACCATCAGCGGCCGTCCCGAGGGGGCAGCCGCCAACCTGCCGGAAGATTTCCAGCGTATCAAGCTGGTCAACCCGGCGGCAGATGCGGTGGAGAAAGGCCAGGACGGCCTGTTTCGCCGTAAGGATGGCCAGAATGAGGCCGCGTCTGCGGATGTGGGCCTCATCGCCGGCTCCCTTGAGGGGAGCAACGTCAACGTGGTCGACGAGATGACCAACCTTATTCGCTTGCAACGTCAGTTTGAAACTCAGGTCAAGATCATGAAGACCGCCGAGGAGAACGACGAGGCACAAACCCAGCTGCTGCGTATCAGCTAATCAAGGAGCACCCCATGAATCCTGCACTCTGGATCAGCAAGACCGGCCTCGATGCCCAGCAGACCAACATCTCGGTCACCTCGAACAACCTGGCGAACGCCAGCACAGTGGGCTACAAGAAGGCGCGGGCCATCTTCGAGGATCTGCTTTATCAGAACATCAACCAGCCTGGCGGTCGCTCCTCGGCGGACACAGAGCTCCCTTCCGGCCTGATGCTGGGGGCGGGGGCCAAGGTGGTCGCCACCCAGAAAAACCACAGTCAGGGCAACGTCCAGACCACGGACAACTCCCTTGACCTGATGATCAGCGGTCGCGGCTACTTCGAAATCCAGCTGCCCGATGGCAGCGCCGCCTATACCCGTAACGGCCAGTTCACCCTGAACGACGAGGGGACCATCGTCACCCCGGGCAACGGTTACCCGCTGCAACCGGAGATCCAGATCCCCGAGAACGCCCAGAGCGTCACCGTGGGGGAGGATGGCCAGGTCTCCGTCCAGCTCAAGGGGGATGGCCAATCCCAGGTGGTGGGCCAGATCAACACCACGGACTTCGTCAACCCCACCGGCCTGCAGCCCATGGGGGAGAACCTCTTCCTCGAGACCCAGTCCAGCGGCGCACCCATTCAGGGGACAGCCGGTGCGGATGGGCTGGGGGTGATCAAGCAGGGGATGCTGGAGACCTCCAACGTCAACGTGACCGAGGAGCTGGTGAATCTCATCCAGGCTCAGCGGGTCTACGAGATGAACTCCAAGGTCATCTCCGCCGTCGACTCCATGATGTCCTTCCTGACCCAGCGGACCTGATGAAAGGAGTGCCATGATGAAAGCCATATGGATGCTGGGACTGCTGACGCTGGCGGGTTGCACCAGTACCCCCAATACCGCCAAACCGGATGACCCGGATTTCGCCCCCGTCTACGGGGAGTCGGAGCCGGTGTCGGTGCGCCCGACCGGCGCCATCTTCCAGCCCGAGCAGGTCAACGGCATCTACTCGGACATCAAGGCGCACCGGGTGGGTGACATCATCACCATCCAGTTGGCGGAGTCGACCTCGGCGTCGAAAAAGGCCAACACCCAGAGCGGCAAGGACAACAAGCTGGCGCTCGACCCCGTCACCCTGGGTGGCGTGCCGGTCACGGCGGGGCCCTACGATCTGTCGGCCTCCATCGGCCAGAACAGTGCCTTCAAGGGGCAGGCCAAGGCGGATCAGAGCAACAGCCTGCAGGGCAACATTTCGGTCAGCGTGGTCAAGGTACTGCCAAACGGCAACCTGCTGGTGCGCGGCGAGAAGTGGATCATGCTCAACAATGGCAACGAATACATCCGTATCACCGGTCTGGTGCGCCCGGAGGACGTGAGCTCGGAAAACAGCGTCTCCTCCCAGCGGGTGGCCAATGCGCGTATCTATTACGGCGGTACCGGGGATCTGGCGAACACCCAGGAACAGGGCTGGCTCACCAGCTTCTTCAACGGCCCCTGGTGGCCCATTTAAGACTCAAGAGTCCGGGGCGTTCACGGGTCCCGGATCAGGAAGGTTTTGTTAGGAGATGTCATGAACCGATTCCGTCTGCTTGCCCTGCTGTGCTGCCTGCTGCCCTTCGGGCTGGCGCACGCATCCCGCATCAAGGACCTCGCCTCGGTGGAAGGAGTGCGCAGCAACCAGCTGATCGGTTACGGTCTGGTGGTGGGCCTGCCCGGCACGGGGGAGAAGAACAACGCCTTCACCGAGCAGACCTTCAGGACCATGCTCAACAACTTCGGCATCAAGGTGCCTGACAACATCAAGCCCAAGATCAAGGACGTGGCGCCGGTGGCCATCCACGCGGATCTGCCCCCCTTCTCCAAGCCGGGTCAGACCATAGACGTCACCGTCTCCGCCATCGGCGAGGCGAAGAGCCTGCGTGGCGGCACCCTGCTCCAGACCTTCCTGAAAGGACTGGATGGCCGCGTCTATGCGGTGGCCCAGGGCAGCCTGGTGGTCGGTGGCCTCGGGGCCGAAGGGGCGGACGGCTCCAAGGTGGTGGTGAACACGCCCACAGTGGGGCGTATCGCCAACGGGGCGACCGTGGAGCGGGAGGTTCCCAACTCCTTCAGCCAGGGCGACACCATCACCTTCAACCTGAACCGGCCGGACTTCACCACCGCCCGCCGTCTGGCGGACGTGGTCAACGATCTGGTGGGTCCGAACACCGCCCAGGCGATGGACGCTACCTCCATCAAGGTATTCGCGCCGCGGGATCCGGCCCAGCGGGTCTCCTACCTCTCCACCATCGAGAACCTGGAAGTGGACCCGGCGAGCGAGTCCGCCAAGATCATCGTGAATTCGCGCACCGGGACCATCGTCATCGGCAGCGAGGTCAAGCTGCGCCCGGCGGCCATCAGCCACGGTGGGCTGACGGTCACCATCGCCGAGAACCAGCAGGTCTCCCAACCTAATCCGCTCGCTGGCGGGCAGACGGCGGTCACCAACAACTCCACCATCAACGTGCAGCAGGATCCCGGTCGGATGTTCAAGCTTGATACCGGCGCGACCCTGGACGACCTGGTGCGGGCGGTGAACCAGGTGGGGGTCGCCCCCGGGGATCTGATGGCGATCCTGGAGGCGTTGCAGCAGGCGGGCGCGATCCAGGGCCAACTGGTCATTCTGTAATTTCGTGAGCGGCAAGCGGTTGCCACGGGCGGCAAAGAGGTAGGTTATGGCAGAGTTCGACACCCAGAGCGGTATCAATATTGGCATGGTGCAGGACGTCCAGAACCTGGACAAACTGCGCCAGATGAGCCTGAGCAAGGAGGGGAAGCAAGGGGCCCTGATGGCGGCCGCCCGCCAGTTCGAATCCATCTTCACCCAGACCCTGTTCAAGGGGATGCGCCAGGCCAACTCGGTGCTCACCGAGGGCAACCCGATGAACAGCAGCTACACCCAGTTCTATGAAGGGATGCTGGACGAGCAGCGGGTTGCCGACATGTCGAGCAAGGGGGGGCTGGGCATTGCCGAGATGGTGGCCAAGCAGCTCTCACCCGAGCAGACCTTCACCCATCAGGATGGCCGGGTACTCAAGCTGCCCCAGCGTACCGAGCGGGTCTACAAGCCCTATCAACCCCCCAGTGCCTCCAACGATCTGATTGCTGCCTCCAAAGTTGGCAAAGATTTTGCTGATAACGAAATGAAGGGTGAGCTGAATGGGGCCGAGCGTACGCTGGCCCTGCCAAGACGTCCCCACCGCACCGTGCCGCCCATGGGCAGCAGCCAGAGGCCTTCGGCCCTGGATGGCAGCGCCAAGGTGTTTGACAGCCCGGAAGAGTTCGTCGACAGGCTGATGCCGCTGGCCAAGAAGGCGGCGGACAAGCTGGGGTTGAGCCCGGCGGTGCTGGTGGCCCAGGCCGCCCTTGAGAGTGGCTGGGGCAAGCGGGTGATCAAGGATGCAGACGGAAACGTGACGCACAACCTGTTCGGCATCAAGGCCGATCCGCGTTGGGAAGGCCCCAAGGCGGTGGTGAGCACCCTGGAATACGAGCAAGGGGTGGCCTCGCGCCAGAAGGCGGCGTTTCGCTCCTACGAGTCGTTCGAAGAGAGCTTCAACGACTACGTGGATTTCCTGACCTCTGGGAGTCGCTACAAGGGGGCGCTGGCCAAGGTGGACAGCCCGGACCGTTACTTCGAGGCGTTGCAGCAGGCCGGTTATGCCACCGATCCCCAGTACGCCAGGAAACTTAAACAAGTGTTGCGCAGTGATGCCATCGCCGGCTATTCGACGCCCGGTAACATTGCAGACAGGAACACAGAGATGGAGCTGTAAGCTATGGCAAGCGATCTGCTTGGAATTGGGACCTCGGGTGTGTTGGCCCAGCAGCGGCTGCTGCAGACCACCAGCAACAACATAGTGAACGTCAATAGCCAGGGCTATGTACGTGAACGCACCCTGATCTACACCAATTCCGTCGGATTGGGGACGGGCGACATGGTGAGCGATCGCATCATCAACGCCTATGCCCAGGCCGAGGTTCGCCGTGATACGTCCGCTTATAACGCCGCCAACACCCGCTACGATCAACTGTTCCAGCTCGACAGCCTGCTCGGTGATGCCAGCAACAGTGTGGGGTCCACCATCACCTCCTACTTCAAGGCTTTCCACACCGCCAACGAGTCACCGTCCGAGATCGGAGGGCGCCAGACGATCCTGAGTGAACTGAGCGGTATGGTGGACAGATTCCACACCCTCTCCGCCCAGCTCGACAAGCAGTCCGATACCATCAACGCCACCATAGGGGACGAAACGGACAGGGTGAACAGCCTGCTGAACAGCATCAACGATCTGAACCAGTCCATCGTCCGCACCCAGGGCTCCCCTGAAGAGAACCTGATGCTGTTCGATCAGCGGGATGAGGCCATTCGCCAGCTCTCCGAGAAGATGGAGATCCGCACCGTGACCCAGCCCAACGGCAGCATGCTGGTCAACATGAGCACAGGGCACTCCCTGGTGCTCGATGGCGGCGTGGCCCAGTTCAAGGTGGTGCCGGGGGACCCGGATTCCCGTGAGCCTTCCCTGCAGCTGACCCTGGGCAAGAACCAGGCCAGCATCAACGACCAGGATATTGGCGGTGCCATCGGTGGCCTCTTCACCGCGCGTCGGGATCTGGAGCCCGCCAAGCGGGAGCTGGGGCAGATGGCCGTCGCCTTGGGGGATGCCATGAACCAGCAGAACCGGTTGGGGATGGATCTCGACAACGAGCTTGGGGGGGATCTCTTCACCCTCAAAGGAAGCCAGGGGTTGCCCTACGCCAGCAACCAGGGCAACGGGGCGGCCAGCGTCAACTTCGTTCCCGGCAAGGGGAGCGAGGTCACCACCTTCGACTACGAGGTGCGGTTCAACAGCGCCACCGGTTACGAGGTGTTCGCCATCGACGGCAGCGGGCAGCGTACCTCGCTCGCCACGGGGACCACGCCGCCAGCCACCTTCGAAGTGACGGGCCACGGCATCGAAATCGATCTCTCCGGCACACCGGCTGCAGGTGACAAGATCTTGTTGCAACCCACCCGGAATGCGGCTGCCAACCTGGAGCAGGCGATCACCCGTCCTGAAGATATCGCGCTGGCTTCCCCCCTGAAGGCGGACAAGGGATCCCAGAACCTGGGCTCGGGCGAGATAGCGCTGGGCGGTGTCTACAACACCGGCACGGGCTCGGGTTTTGGCACCAACACTTTGGACCCGAGTGCCCCCCAGGTCATCAAGATCGACGGCAGCGGCAACTACGAGGTCTATGACAAGAACAACAACCTGCTGGGTGTCGCCCCCGCCTCCAGCAAGGGACAGAACCTGATGGCCGCCCTCGAGAGCCCCCTGGGGGGGCCCAAGGTCTACGCCGATCCGACCCAGAGCCCGGGCTATGAGTTCAGCATCACCGGCAAGGTGGAGGCCAGCGACAGCTTCACGCTCAGCTACAACAAGGACGGCTTTGCGGACAACGCCAACGGCCTGGCGCTGGCGGAGCTGCAGAACAAGGAGCTGGTGCGCAAGAACAACAACGCCGCCACCAGCAACGACAAGATGACCTTCAACGATGCCTACTCGGGTCTGGTGAGCGGCATTGGCAACAAGACCAGCCAGGCCAAGACCCTGCTGCAGGCCAACGAGGCGAAGCTGACCCAGAGTACCGCCATCTTCGAGAGTGTCTCCGGCGTCAATCTGGAGGAGGAGGCGGCCAACCTCATCCGCTTCCAGCAGTCCTATGCGGCCTCGGCCCAGATAGTGAACACCGCCAAGACCATCTTCGACACCCTGCTCTCCTCCGTGAGGTAAGTCATGCGCATCACCACCAACATGATCTATGACCGCAACCTTGCCTCCATGAGCAAGGTGAGCGAGCGCCAGAACACCGCCTACAACCAGTTGATGACGGGGGATAAATTCTCCCGCTCCGGGGAGGACCCGGCCGGCATGAGCCAGAAGATGGCGCTGACCAAGGAGATCGATCTCTTCAAGCAGTACGGCGTCAACGGCAGCCTGCTGGAGAACAGCCTTGGCCACGAGGAGACGGTGCTGACCTCCCTCAACAACGCCATGCTGAGTGCCCAGGCCCTGATCCAGAAGGCGAACAACTCCGCCATGGGCTCCGAGGAGCGCAGCGCCATCGCGAGCGAGCTGGAGGGGCTGCAAAAGCAGATGTTCGACCTGATGAACAGCAAGAACTCCCAGGGGGAGTACATCTTCGGCGGCAATCAGAGCAAGACCCAGCCCTTCGTCAAGGATGCCAGTGGCAACTATGTGTTCCAGGGGGACACGGGGCAGCGCAACATCCAGGTCTCACCCACGGTGCAGATCCCGGCCAACGACTCCGGTTTCGATCTGTTCGAGATAGTGGCGACCCGGCGCACTGCCAGCGCCGCTAGTGGCAACATCCAGGTGTCGGTGGCGGATCAGGGGAACTTCGAGAGCTTCTATCGCAACAACTATGACTCTTCCCTGCCGAGCAACCAATATGCGGTCAGCACCCTGGCCGGGCCGCCGGACACCTACGAGATCCGTGACAGCGGTGGAACCCTGCTGCAAAGCGGCGACTATGTGGCGGGCAACAAGATCCCCTTCAACGGCCTGGCGCTCACCCTCGACCTCCCTGCGGGGTCGGCGACCCAGAACTTCGTGCTGGATACCCCGAAAAACGACAACATCCTCAATGGCATGTCCGATTTCATCTCCGCCATGCGTGATCCGACCCTGTCCGAGAGCGATTTCCAGCTGGCGGTCTCCGATGCCACCACCCACATGAGCAACGCCAGAACCAAGATAGACCGGGGACTGGGGGAGCTGGGGGGAAGGATGAACAGCCTGGAGCAGGTGATGAGTTCCAACGATGGACTCAGCACCCTGAACCAGCAGGCGCGGGCCAAGGTGTCCGAGGCGGACATGTACGAGGTGATCGCGGCCCTCTCCAAGGAGGATGCAGCCATGAGCGCCTCCCAGCTAGCCTTCAGCAAGATAAGCAAGCTGACCCTCTTCGACTATATCCGCTGACGTTCGTCCGTTGACCGCAGGCTCCCCCGTGCCACGCACGGGGGAGCCTCGTTTCATGAAGGGCCCGCCGTCCGGCCAATTTGTAACAACCCGTTGCCAGGGGCCCGTTTGCCTTGACTCGACCTGCGCCTGGGCAGATGATGCCGCCCGCACGGTAGCGCCGTGCAATCAATGTTCGCAGCATCTCGTTAGGCGAGGCTCCTGCATAAACACAGGCCACTGATCTCACGACGTCCAGAGACGCCCAAGATCAGGACAGTTTTCATCGGATTAAGGTGTCAACCCAAGTGGCTTCCGGCATGCCGGATACGTTATGCAGTGCTAAAGCTGGTACGTGGGGATGAAAACACGCCGGACGGCGTCATTTCCTGCCTGTTACTCGTCAATCAAATTGCTGTTTTCTTGCCGTTGCATCCGGCCCGTTGCCGGAGGCGTTCAGGTTCGCCTGAAATCACATGAGGACATCTGTGATGAAGAAAACACACACCCTGCTCAATCGTCATCAACTGCTCGACCCGGTTGCCCTGCGCAACTGGCTGGCGCACAACCTGGATCCGGTGGCCCGTGCCGATCAGCTTCTGACCCTGCGCCCGGAAGAGCTCAACTGCATCTTCGATACCCTCTCCATGCCGGAAGGGGCGTCCTTGCTCGCCTCCCTCCCGGCGGAGTGTGCCGGCCATCTGCTGCTCAGGCTGCATGGCAGCATCGTGGGGATACTGCAGGGCACCCTGGCCCGTCGGGACCTGCTGGCCATCCTGCGCAGGCTCGACGAGCACGATCGCAAGACCCTGCTCGCCCGGCTGCCAGACCCCGCCCGTAAAGCCTTCCAGTCCCTGCTGGCCTGGCCGAACGAGTCGGTGGGGGCCAACATGCGCCACGAATACCTGGCAGTGGAGGCCAATGCGACGGTGGAAAGCGCCAAGCAGCTGATCCACGGGGCCTGGGATCAGGCCAGGCTGTTTGGTCATCTCTATGTGGTTGACGGCGAGCAGCGCCTGCTTGGCAGCGTCTCCCTCAAGTCGTTGCTGATCGCCGATCCGCTGCTGCCGGTAGGGGACCTGATGGAGGGGGAGGCGGTGCGCATCAACGCCCGGGCGGATCAGGAGCTGGCGGCCCGCCTGCTCATTGACCGCGACCTCTCGCTCCTGCCGGTGGAAGATCAGGGTCGTCTGGTGGGGGTCTTCCACGTGGACGATGCCGCCGACATCCTGGAGCTGGAGTCCACCGAGGATGCGGAGCTGCAAGGGGGCTCCTCGCCGCTGGATACCCCCTATCTGCAGGCCACCCCCTGGCAGTTGTGGCGCAAGCGGGTGGGCTGGCTGCTGATCCTGTTCGTGGCGGAAGCCTACACAGGCACCGTGCTGCGGGCCTTTGAAGAGCAACTGGAGGCGGCCATCGCCCTGGCCTTCTTCATCCCGCTCCTCATCGGTACCGGTGGCAACAGCGGTACCCAGATCACCACCACCATAGTGCGTGCCATGGCGGTGGGGGAGGTGAGCCTGAAAAACCTCGGCACCGTGCTGAAAAAGGAGATCTCCACCGGTCTGCTCATCTCGGCCGCCATCGCGCTGGCGGCCTGGGTGCGGGCCTGGAGCCTGGGGGTGGGGCCCGAGATCGGCATGGTGGTGACCCTGACCATCGTCGCCATCGTGCTCTGGAGCGCCACTGTCGCCTCGGTGATCCCCATGGTGCTGCGTCGCTTTCGCATCGACCCGGCGGTGGTCTCCGCCCCCTTCATCGCCACCCTGGTGGACGGTACCGGCCTCATCATCTACTTCGAGATAGCCAAGCTGATCCTGCCGGATCTGCAGTAGGAAAAGACAAGAGACAAAAAAAGGCAGCCATCGGCTGCCTTTTTGCACAGAGGGGCGGATCACCCGAGCTGGAACAGCAGGGGCCAGCCCTGCTCGTGGCAGTAGCGGTGCTCCTTTTCCAGGTTCTGCATCAGCAACTTGTTCTCGTCGCACCAGTCCAGGGGCAGGGTGACCACCAGCTGATCCCCGGCGGCCTGCACGTTCCACTCGGGCAGCAGGTTGTCCTGACGCCTGTGGTGGGCCGCCACCGCGAGGCGCAGGATGCGGATGCAGCGCAGCACCGTCTGCTCGTCGTGGTTGGGCAGGGCCGGCAGCTCGGAGAGCTTGAGCCCCTTGCGGTGAAAGCGTACCAGGGCCGCCAGCAGGGCCTGATCGTCCTGGTTGAAGCCGGGCAGATCGGTGTTTTGCAAGATATAGGCGGAGTGTTTGTGGATGCCGCTGTAGTTGATGGCAAGGCCGATCTCGTGCAGCCGCGCAGCCCAGCCGAGGATGGCGCGATAGGGCTCTTCCGGCATCTCCCAGGGGCCGCTCAGGACGTCGAACAGGGAGAGGACGCTGCTCTCTACCCGGGTGGCCTGGCGCTTGTCGATGCGATAGTGAGTGCTGAGTGCAAGCGCGGTACGTTCGCGAATGTCGTGATGCTGCAGGCGCTCCTCGAACTCGTAGAGCAACCCTTCGCGCAGGGCGCCGTCGGAGTACTCCATCCGCTCGATGGGCAGGGAGGTGAATAGCCCGAGCAGGATGGCCACCGCGGCGGCAAAGACCCCCTGACGCTCCTCGGTGAGGCCCGCCAGTTTGAGCTGATCGACCCGCTTGTGCTTGAGCATCTCTTCTTTCAGCCGCTCCAGTCCCGCCAGGGTGATGGCACCATCGGTCCACTCTTCCCCCTGCAACACGTCGCGCACGGTGCGGATGGAGCCCGAGCTGCCGAGGCAGCTCTGCCAGCCCAGCTTGCGGTACTGGTTGATGATGGGGGCGAGCTGATGCTGGGCTTCCAACACGGCGGCGTTGAAGGCCTTCTCGCCGAGCTTGCCGTTGCCAAAGAAGCTCTGGGTGAAGCTAACGCAGCCCATCTTGCGGCTGGTGAGCGCCTTGTGCTCAAACCCTTCGCCGATGATGAGCTCGGTGCTGCCGCCGCCGATGTCCACCACCAGCACCTGGCCCTCGATGTGCTGGGTATGGGCGACCCCCTGATAGATGAGGCGGGCCTCTTCCTGGCCGCTGATGATCTCGATGGGGTGGTTGAGCACCTTGGCTGCCTCGCGCACGAAGTCGCGGGCGTTGCTGGCGCGGCGCAATGTGTAGGTGCCGGCGATGCGGATCTGATCCGGCTTGATGTTGGTGAGCCGCTCGGCGAACAGGGCGAGGCAGTCCAGCCCGCGCGCCATGGCCTCCTGGGACATGCGGCGCTGCTCATCCATCCCTTCGGCGAGGCGCACTCGCTCCTTGATGCGATCGATGATCTGCATCCGCCCCTCGGTGAGGCGGGCAATGACCATGTGGAAGCTGTTCGAGCCCAGATCGACAGCGGCGTACAGACTATTGTCCATGGTTTGACTCTATGCGTTTGAGGTAGTCGTAAATCGCCACCTGGGAACGGACCTTGCGGCGGTTGCCCCGCTTCACGTACTCGTTCTTCTGGTCGGCATCGATCACCCGCGCCTTGCAGGTATCACTCAGTTGTAGCTCGAGAATGTCGAGGATGCGCTGCTTGAGCCGCTCGTCATAGATGGGGGTGCCCACCTCGATGCGGCCGTCGATGTTGCGGCTCATCCAGTCGGCGCTGGAGATATAGAGCTGGGGATTGCCCTTGTTGTGGAACACCATCACCCGCGGGTGCTCAAGGAAGCGGTCGATGATGCTGATCACCCTGATGTTGTCACTGAGGCCCGGCACGCCCGGACGCAGGGCACACATGCCGCGGATGATCATCTGGATGGGCACCCCGGCCTGACCGGCGGCATAGAGCCGGTTGATGAGGTCTCTGTCCACCAGGTTGTTGATCTTGAGGGTGATGCCGCTCGGCTGGCCCGCCTTGGCGTTGGCCAGTTCATTGTCGATGAGCCGGTAGAGCTGGCGGCGGCTGTTGATGGGGGAGACCAGCAGGTGGTTGAACTTGTAGCGCCGATAGGGGTATTCGATGTACTCGAACACCCCCTCCACCTCGGCGGTGATATCCGGGTGACGGGTCAGCAGGGAGAAGTCGGTATAGATCTTCGCCGTCTTCTCGTTGAAGTTGCCGGTCCCGATATGGGCGTAGCGCACCGCCTCACCCTGCTCGTGGCGGGTGATGAGGCAGAGCTTGGAGTGGATCTTGAGGCTCGGCACCCCGAACACCACCTTGACGCCGGCATCGGTCAGGATGTTGGCCCAGTCGATGTTGGCGGCCTCGTCGAAGCGCGCGCGCAGCTCTACCACCACGGTCACCTTCTTGCCGTTGTTGGCGGCGTCGATGAGAGAGTGGATGATGCGCGACTTCTTGGCTACCCGGTAGATATTGATGCGAATGGCGCTGACCGCCGGATCGAACGCCGCCTGACGTACCAGCTCGGTGAAGTGGTGAAACTTGTGATACGGATAGTAGAGCAGTATGTCCTGCTTGGTGATGGCGTCGAAGGCGTTGACGAAGCCGTCAAAATCACGGCAATCCAGCGCCGGCAGCTTGGGGTTTTCCAGATAGTCCCGGCCCACGTTGGGGAAGCCGATGAAATCCTTGAAATTGTGATAACGGCCGCCCGGCATGATGGCATCGTAGGAGCTGATCTGCAGCTTGAGCTTCAAGAAGCTGATCATGGCCGCCGGCATCTCCCGCTCGTAGACGAAGCGCACCGGCATGGCGGTGAGACGCTGCTTCAAGCCGTCACTCATCTTGTCCACCAGGCTCAAGTCCAGCTGGTCGGAGAGATCGTATTCGGCATCCCGGGTCAGCTTGACCGCGTAGGCGGCTATCTCGTCGTAGTCGAAGAAGCCCTTGAAGATCTCGTCGATACAGAAGCGGATGACGTTGTCGAGGATGATGATCTGCTTCTTGCGACGGGTCCCTTCCGGCGGCAGCTGGAAGAAGCGGGGCAGATCGTCGGTCGGTACCTCCACCAGCGCGTACTGGATCACCTGCCCGTTCTTCTTCATCTCGATGGCCAGATAGGTGTACTCGTCTTTCAGGAACTTGACCGGGTTGACCTCTTTGTTGAGCAGGATCGGGATGATGTGGCGCAGCACCTTCTCCTTGAAGAAGACCCGCAGCCACTGCTGGATGGACTCGGAGAGCTGGTACTCGTTGACCAGGAAGATGTTGTGGCGGGCCAGCGCGATCAACAGCTCCTTGTAGGTGTTGTCGAACGCCTCGCCGAGCGCCATCACCTTCTGCTGGATGGCACGCAGCAGCACCTTGGCCTCGTCGTCGCCGCCGTGCACTTCGTTGATCAGGATGCGGCGCTTGACGTCCGACACCCGCACCTTGAAGAACTCATCCTGGTTGGAAGAGAAGATCCCCAGAAAACGGACCCGCTCGATGAGGGGCACCGTCTTGTCCATTGCCTCTTGCAACACCCGTTCATTGAATGAGAGCCAGCTCAGCTCTTTGTCTTCATACTGCTTGTCGGTGCTCATCTGGTGCCTCTTTGCTCTGGTTGCGTCTGCGCGGAAGTTATGGCGTCAAACCATGACAAATTTATGACAGGCGACACTATTCGCTCAGATCCTGATCGATGTCGACGACGAGGTCGTCGGAGAGGGACTCCAGGGCCGTGATGAGATCGTCCAGTTCGAGCTGCGGCGGCAGTGCCACCAGAGCGTGGGCATAGAAGAGGGGGGCGCCTGAGTGGGGCGCAGGTTCGCAACCTGTGGTGAGGTCGGCGACGTTGATGTTGAGTTGGCGCAGGATGCTGGCCACTTCATGGACGATGCCCGGTCTGTCGTTGCCGGTGACGCTCAGCATCACCTGATGGGCCGGTTGCGGGCTGAGCTGCCCTTCGGCGAAGCTCACGGTGAGGCCAGGCAGCATCACCAGGGCCTCGCACAGGCTGCGGTAATGCTCGTCAGGCACGGCGACGTGCAAAATGCCGGCAAATTGCCCCGCCAGCTCGCTCATGGAGCTGGCCAGCCAGTTGCCCTGCTGCCGGGTGATGGTATCGGCCAGGCTCTCGACGATGCCGGGTTTGTCTGCGCCGATCACGGTGACGACCAATTGCTTTTGCATCCTGCTCTCCTTGAATGGGGCTGCGTGGGGTCCGTTGACGCCTGGCGGCGACGGGGAGTGCGCCAGAACGTCCATGGGCTCTAGCATTGTGCCTGCTGTGACAGGCCATATGAAGCCCGCCTTGCGCAAATTCAGTGAAAAAACGCGAATGCCGGGACGGGCTTGATTTCTGCGCTGCCTGAGTCGCTTTCCCCGTGGTAGAGTGTGCCCCTTCCTCTGGTGTGAACTGAATTTGTCTTGTAAACGGGATGTGCGTGTATGAATAGCCTTGTCGTATCGGGAGCCGTGTTGCTGGGATTGCTCCTGCTGGTGATCGTCTGGCGCAGGGAGAAAGGGGGCAAGGCCGAGCCCTATGATCTGCAGGAAACCTTGATGAGCCCAGCGGAGCGCACCTTCTTCGGGGTGCTGGACCTGGCGGTGGGGGACAAGGCCCGTGTCTTTGCCAAGGTACGAGCCTCCTATGTACTGACGCCCGAGGCGCACCTTGGCAAGGGCAAGCGCCAGCAGGCGCTCGGCAAGATAGGGGAGAAGCACTTCGATTTTCTGCTCTGCCACCCGGCGGATCTCTCTTTTCTGTGTGCCGTGGAGCTGGATGACGAGGGGCACCGCCACCAGAAGCGCAAGGCGCGGGATCTTTTCCTGAAGGCGGCCTGCGATGGCGCCGGCCTGCCGCTGTTGCAGATCCCGGCCAGCAGCCACTACCAGGTCGACGAGTTGCGGGAGCAACTGCTGCCCCTGCTGGCGAGAACGACGGCGCCGGTGGATGACCTGCTGCCCGGCGAGCGCCGCGAACCGACCTTCAGCCCGCTGCTGCTCGATGGTGTCGATCTGGGCACGTCACACCCGGGGGCTGCCAGGGAGCCCCAGGTGCCGCCCCCCCAGGCCGGAGAGGCAATGCCCGTGTTGATGGAGGAGAATCCCTTCCTCGATCCGGATGAGGAGGAGCCCCGGGAGACGATCCCTCATTGCCCCCGCTGTGCCGCGCCCCTGGTGGCACGGGAAGCACGAAAGGGTCCCCATGCCGGTCGCCTGTTCCTCGCCTGCAGCCGGTTTCCCGAGTGCCGCTATGCCGCTCCCCAGGAGAGCGTGAAACACTGATCCCTCCTCTGACGCCGCACCCTGTCGGCGTCATTCTTTCCCCTTCGCTGGTTTTCATCCGATACTCAATCTGGCTGGAAGCGTGATCCCCGTCCCGCCAGGGTCCGGGAGGATGCGACAAGTTTTGACAATCCGCCATAATTTTGGCACTTTGTCCCCCTTATGACACAGTGCGAAATTGGTTTTAATAAGCACTTAAAAAACAATAGTTTGGCGTCAGGTGTGAAAATATGGATAGGATGGCTATGGGTGTGCTGCTTGTTGATGCCGATGATGTGCGGCGCCAGCAACTGGGGACTGTGCTCTCCTTCATGGGATCCCCTGGCAGGAGGTGGTTGAGAGCGATCTCGATGTGGCCATCGAGACTGCCGGGCCCTTGCAGGGGATTCTGGCCGGGGAACTGCGCGAGCGCGCCCTGAGTGAGCTGCTTGCCGCCCATCCTCGTCTGCCCTTCCTCTCCCTGATGCCGGCGAGCCATGGTTGCAGCAACTTCATCGGGGTGGCCGAGGCGCCCTTTACCTATGAGTCCCTCACCCGTCATCTGCACTTCTGCCAGGCCTTCATCTCCCTGCATCCCCGTCATCAGACCCACGACAAGGGTCAGACCCTGCTGCGCCTGCTGGTGGGCAAGGGGAGGGGCATCCAGGAGGTGCGCCGTCTTATCGGCCAGGTGGCCGAGACCGACGCCAACGTACTGATCCTCGGTGAGTCCGGAACCGGCAAGGAGGTGGTGGCTCGCGCCATCCACGAGCTGTCCGCCCGAAGCGCGGGCCCCTTCGTGCCCATCAACTGCGGCGCCATTCCGGCTGAGCTGCTCGAGAGCGAGCTGTTCGGTCACGAGAAGGGGGCCTTCACCGGTGCCATTGCCGCTCGGCGCGGCCGCTTCGAACTGGCCCAGGGGGGCACCCTCTTCCTCGACGAAATCGGCGATATGCCGCTGCCGATGCAGGTCAAGTTGCTGCGGGTGCTGCAGGAGCGCCAGTTCGACCGGGTCGGGGGCGGCAAGGCCGTCCAGGCCGATGTGAGGGTGATCGCGGCGACCCACCGGGATCTGGAAGCCATGATCCGCACCCAGGCATTTCGCGAAGATCTCTACTACCGCCTCAATGTGTTCCCCATCGAGACGCCCCCCCTGCGGGATCGGGCCGACGACATCCCGCTGCTGCTGCAGGAGCTGCTCAATCGCCATGCCGAACAGCACAAGGGGATCATCCGTCTGACCCAGCGCGCCATGGAGTCCCTGATGCAGTACGCCTGGCCCGGCAACGTGCGCGAGCTGTCCAACCTCATCGAGCGCCTGCTCATCCTCTATCCGAACCAGATCGTCGATGTGGCGGATCTGCCCGGCCGCTATCGCCTGCTGCCCTGCGAGCCACGAGATGAACGGCTCACCGAGATGGACGAGCGGGACGCCCTGGCTGCCGTGTTCCAGTCCCCACCAGAGCTGGATCCCGGCATCGCCATGCCCCTGCCCATGCAGTTGCCCCAGGAAGGGGTCAACCTCAAGGAGATGCTGGCCGACCTCGAGGTGGAGTTGATCCGCCAGGCCCTGGAGTCCCAGGACGGGGTGGTGGCCCGCGCCGCCGACCTGCTCAGCATGCGCCGCACCACCCTGGTGGAGAAGATGAAGAAGTACGGCATGAGCAAGGACAATTGAGGTCAATGCTTTGACGCATTGACCCAATACATTGATAAATAACGTCTATTTTGCTGGCATGGAAATTGAATAAGCTGACTCAATCGCCAGTTTGAGGTCAGCTTTATGACAATCTTGCAGCAGGATGCCCCCCTCCAGTCACATGAAGTGAGTCAGCTTTACGCCATCTTCACGGCGCTGCCGACCGGCGTGCTGCTGCTCGATGGCGAGGGGCTGATCACCCGCGCAAACCCTGCCGCCCTGGCGCTGCTGGGGGAACCACTGGAGGGCCTTTCCTGGCGCCAGATCATCGCCCGCTGCTTCGAACCCCGTGAGGATGACGGTCACGAGATCTCCTTGCGCGACGGCCGCCGGGTCCAGCTGTCGACCCAGCCGCTGCCGGATCAGCCCGGCCAACTGGTGTTCATTACCGACTTGACCGAGACCCGCCAGTTGCAGGACAGGGTCAACCACATGAAGCGCCTCTCCGCCCTTGGCAACATGGCGGCTTCCCTGGCGCACCAGATCCGCACCCCACTCTCCGCCGCCATGCTCTATGCGGCCAACCTGGCCAACCGCACCCTCAAGCCTGAATCCCGCAGCCAGTTCCAGCAAAAATTGATGGCGCGCCTGCAGGATCTCGAGAAGCAGATCAACGACATCCTGCTGTTTGCCCGCAATGGCGACAACCAGGTGGTGGCGCCCCTCTCGGTGCAGGGCTTGCTGGCGGAAGTGCAGGCGGGGGCCGAAGCCTTCTGCCAGCAGCAGGGCTGCGCCTTGCATCTGGAGGCCCCTGAGCCCGATCTCTGTCTGCTTGCCAACAGCAGTGCCCTGGCGGGGGCCATCAACAACCTCATCGCCAATGCCCGGCAGGCCGGCGCCGATTCGCTCCTGGTGAGCGCTGTGCGCAGCGGCAACCGGGTGGAGATGCGGGTCATCGACAACGGCAAGGGGATGGCCCCCGCCCTGCTCAACCAGATCTTCGAACCCTTCTTTACCACCCGATCCCAGGGCACGGGCCTCGGTCTTGCGGTGGTGCAGTCGGTGGTACGAGCCCATCAGGGGGAGGTGAGCGTGGCCTCGGTCCCTGGCGAGGGCACCTGTTTTACCCTGTCCTTCCCCCTGCATCAGCAACAGGTTCAGTTGGGGGGCGTGGCATGAGGCGCGCAAAAGCCGGAGCGCCGGTGAAGATGATTCTCGACAAGGCCATGTTGGTTGTAGGAGGTGTGGCATGACCCAGGCTCGCATTCTGGTGGTGGAAGATGACAACGGCCTGCGCGAGGCGCTGGTGGATACCCTGCTGCTCGGTGGCTATGAGTGCCGCGAGGTGGACAGCGGCGAGCGGGCCCTGCTTGCCCTGTCCCGTCAGCGCTTTGACATGGTGATCTCCGACATCCAGATGGGGGGCATGGATGGTCTGACCCTGCTCGCCAACATTCGCCAGCAATATCCCCAGGTGCCGGTGCTCCTGATGACTGCCTACGCCAACATCGACGGGGCGGTGCGCGCCATGCGCGAGGGGGCGATCGACTATCTGGCCAAGCCCTTCTCCCCCGAGGTGCTGCTCAACCAGGTCAGCCGTTATGTGCCGGCCCAGAAGGTGGAGAAGCGTGCCGTGGTGTACGGGGACCCCAGGACTGCGGAGCTGTTCCAGCTGGCGACCCGGGTGGCGAGAAGCGAAGCCACCGTCATGGTGACCGGACCGAGCGGGACGGGCAAGGAGGTGCTGGCTCGCTACATTCACGACCACTCCAGCCGGGCAGAGCAGGCCTTCGTCGCCATCAACTGCGCCGCCATTCCGGAGAACATGCTGGAAGCGACCCTGTTTGGCTACGAGAAGGGCGCCTTCACCGGTGCGGTGCAGGGGTGCCCTGGCAAGTTCGAGCAGGCTCAGGGAGGAACCCTGCTGCTCGACGAGATCACCGAGATGGATCTGGGGCTGCAGGCCAAGCTGCTGCGGGTCTTGCAGGAGAAAGAGGTGGAGCGGCTCGGCAGCCGCAAGATGATCCCCCTCGATGTGCGGGTCATTGCCACCAGCAACCGGGATCTGAAAAAAGCGGTGCAGGACGGGCTGTTCCGCGAGGATCTCTATTACCGCCTCAACGTCTTCCCCCTGCGCTGGACGGCGCTCTGGGAACGCCCGGGTGACATTCTTCCCCTGGCGGAGCATCTGCTGGCGCTGCATGCCAGCCAGATGGGGCTGCCGACGCCGCAGCTCGCAGAGGACGCACGAGAGCGTCTGATGGCTCACCCCTGGCCCGGCAACGTGCGCGAGCTCGACAACGTGGTGCAGCGCGCCCTGATCCTCTGTCCAGACGGCCTCATCGACTGTGAGCACCTGATCCTGGAGGAGACGGACGAGACCCTGGTGCGCCCGCTCGAGCGGCTGTCAGGGGAGGGGCTCGGTGGCGAACTCAAGCAGCAGGAGCACCAGATCATTCTGGACACCCTGCAGGAGTGCAACGGCAGTCGCAAAGCGGTGGCCGACAAGCTCGGCATCAGCCCGCGCACCCTGCGCTACAAGCTGGCCCAGATGCGTGACGCCGGCATCGAGCTGCCCGCCTAGTCCTGACAAGCGCATGGCCTTGCCGGTCCGGCTCGATTATCATGGGCCCTGACGATCGGAATCCGGCTCCCCGCGCAGTACATGGGGAGCCCAGCTAGGAGACCCCCATGATCTCTCATCGTAAACTGGAAAGCCTGCTCAACCACCTGCTCGAACCCCATGCCATCAAGGATTACTGCCCCAACGGCCTGCAGGTGGAGGGGCGCGAGCGCATTCGCAAGGTGGTGACCGGCGTCACCGCCAGCCAGGCCCTCATCGATGCCGCCGTGGCCGCCGATGCTGACGCCATCCTGGTTCATCACGGCTACTTCTGGAGCGGCGAGCCGGCCCAGATCACCGGCATGAAGCAGCGTCGTCTCAAGACCCTCTTGACCCACGACATCAACCTGTTTGCCTACCACCTGCCGCTGGACGTGCACCCCGAGGTGGGGAACAACGCCCAGCTTGCCAGGCTGCTCGGCATCAAGGTGCGTCGCGGTCTCGAACCCTGGAACAGCAAGAGCGTGGCCATGGTGGGCAAGCTGGAGGAGCCCATGAGCGGCAGCAATTTTGCCAAGCTGATTGCCGAGCGTCTCGGTCGCGAGCCGCTTCATTGTGGTGACAGTGGTCCCGAGCTCATCCGCTCCGTGGCCTGGTGCACCGGCGGTGGCCAGAGCTACATCAGCCAGGCGGCGGAGCAGGGCATCGATGCCTTCATCTCCGGCGAAGCCTCCGAGCAGACCATCCACACCGCCCGCGAGATGGGCATGCACTTCTACGCCGCAGGCCATCACGCCACCGAGCGCTACGGCGTCAAGGCGCTGGGAGAGTGGCTCGCCACCGTACACGGGTTGGAGGTGACCTTTATCGATATCGACAATCCGGTGTAGGGCCGATTAGCCGCGCAGCGGCGTCATCGGACGTGATGACAGCCATTGCGCTGGTCGATGGAAATGACAAGGGAGGCCTAAGCCTCCCTTGTTGTGTCTTACTGCTGCTCGCGGTTACTCGCTGGCATAGCCTGCCAGGCCAAGCTGCTTGCCATCGAGGAAGGCAGACCCTTCTCGCATCTGCAAGCGCCCTTCACAGAACCACTGCACCACCAGGGGGTAGATGCTGTGCTCCTGCACCTGGACCCGGGCGGCGACCTCGTCTGCACTGTCCCCTTCGAAGATGGGGACCCGTGCCTGGAGGATCACCGGGCCGCCGTCGAGCTCTTCGGTGACGAAGTGGACGCTGGCGCCGTGTTCGTCATCACCGGCCTCGATGGCGCGCTGGTGGGTGTGCAGACCCTGGTATTTCGGCAGCAACGAGGGGTGGATGTTGATCATCCTCCCCGCGAAGTGGCGCACGAGGTCGCCGCTCAATATCCGCATAAAGCCGGCCAGCACCACCAGATCCGGCTGATAATCCGCCATCAGGGCCAGCAGGGCGGCATCATACTCCTCCCGGCTGGCGAACTGCTGCTGGGCCAGGATGGCGGTTGCCACCCCGGCTTCCCTGGCACGCACCAGGCCATAGGCATCAGCCTTGTTGCTGATGACGCCGACCACCTGACCGGCAATCTTGCCGCCGGCACAGCCATCGAGGATGGCCTGCAGGTTGCTGCCGCTGCCTGAGATGAGGACGAGGATGCGTTTCATAGGGGAGGTCATCTGGCCGTTGATCCGATCATTCATTGAATGATGACCTGCTCCTCACCATCGGCCGCCTTGGCGATGTGGCCGATGTGCCAGGCGTTCTCGCCTTCGGCCTTGAGCAGGGCCAGTGCCTTGTCCAGCTGATCCGCCGGCAGGGCGATGATCATGCCGACGCCGCAGTTGAAGGTGCGATACATCTCGTGGCGGGTGACGTTGCCTGCCTGTTGCAGCCAGCTGAACACCGCCGGCCACTGCCAGCTCTGCTCGTCGATGACCGCCTGGGTGTTGGCGGGCAGCACGCGCGGGATGTTCTCCCAGAAGCCGCCGCCGGTGATGTGGGACAGGGCGTGGATCTCGCACTCCTTGATGAGCTTGAGCACGGGCTTCACATAGATGCGGGTCGGCTCCAGCAGGGCGTTGGCCAGGGTGGTGTCACCCAGCGGCTGCTGCACGTCGGCCTTGGAGACTTCCAGGATCTTGCGAATGAGGGAGAAGCCGTTGGAGTGGGGACCGCTGGCGGCCAGGGCGATCAGGGCATCCCCTTCGCCAACCTTGCTGCCGTCGATGATCTCGCTCTTTTCCACCACGCCGACACAGAAACCGGCGATGTCGTAATCTTCCCCTTCATACATGCCAGGCATTTCGGCAGTTTCACCGCCGACCAGGGCACAGCCGGACTGTTCGCAGCCGGCGCCGATGCCGGTGACCACGGCAGCGGCAGTGTCCACGTCCAGTTTGCCGGTGGCATAGTAGTCGAGGAAGAAGAGGGGCTCGGCGCCCTGCACGATGAGGTCATTGACGCACATGGCGACCAAGTCGATCCCCACGGTGTCGTGCTTCTTCAGGTCGATGGCCAGACGCAGCTTGGTGCCCACCCCGTCGGTACCGGAGACCAGTACCGGTTCCTTGTAGCCAGCAGGGATTTGACACAGGGCCCCAAAGCCGCCAAGACCACCAAGGACTTCAGGACGACGAGTGCGTTTTGACACGCCCTTGATACGTTCAACCAGTGCATTGCCGGCATCGATATCTACGCCAGCATCCTTGTAGCTCAGTGAGGTTTTGTCAGTCACGCGTATTCCCCGTCATATAAAGAAGTGGAGGGTAAAATTCGGGGCGTATTCTACCAGCGGGCACGAAAAACCAGAAAGAAAATCGTTTGCGCGTTTTTGAATCGAAAAGCTCTACAAGCCGTGGCTTTTGTTGTATGATTCCGCGATTTTTTTGGCGCCGGTTAGAGGAGATAATAATGAAAGTCGTTGAAGTCAAACACCCCCTGGTCAAGCACAAGATCGGCCTGATGCGCGAAGGCGACATCAGCACCAAGCGTTTCCGTGAACTGGCCAAGGAAGTGGGCAGTTTGTTGACCTACGAAGCGACCTCTGACTTCGAAACCGAAAAAGTGACCATCGATGGCTGGAACGGCCCTGTGGAAGTCGACCAGATCAAGGGCAAGAAGGTCACCGTCGTGCCCATCCTGCGCGCCGGTCTTGGCATGATGGATGGGGTGCTGGAGCACATGCCGAGCGCCCGCGTCAGCGTGGTCGGTATCTATCGCGATGAAGAGACCCTGCAGCCTGTCCCCTACTTCGAGAAGATCGTCAGCAACATCGAAGAGCGTCTGGCCCTGGTCATCGACCCCATGCTGGCCACCGGCGGCTCCATGATCGCCACCATCGATCTGCTCAAGAAGAAAGGTTGCCAGTCCATCAAGGTGCTGGTGCTGGTTGCCGCCCCCGAAGGCATCAAGGCCCTGGAGGCCGCTCACCCGGACGTGGAGCTGTTCTGTGCCTCCATCGACCAAGGGCTGAACGAGAAGGGCTATATCGTCCCGGGTCTGGGGGATGCTGGCGACAAGATCTTCGGCACCAAGTAAGCATCACCCCATCGCCGCGCCCAAGGCGCGCAAACGGAGCCGGCACCCTGCCGGCTCCGCTGTTTCTCCCCCCTTTGCTTGCTGCCATGCGCGCCTTGCCGCTACCATAAGCACCATCCCCCATTTCGAGAATCTTCTTTATGCTGAAACGCTTAGCGACTCTCCTCTGCTGCTGTCTGCCTCTCGTGGTGTCGGCCGCCCAGGTAACCGACCTCTATCAGGGCAAGGCTCCCACCAGTGGCGACATGACGGCCGCCCAGTCCCAGGCGCTGGGGGATGTGCTCGTCAAGGTGACGGGCAAGCGCGATATCCTCACCCAGCCGGATGTGGTGAAGGCCCTGGCGGCGCCGGCGGATTACGTGCAGCAATACAGCTATCAGGACATCGGCTCGGTCAAGTTTCTCAAGGCGAATTTCAATGTGGCCAAGGTGAACGCCCTGGTTGGCCAGAGCAAGTTTGCCCTGCTTGGCCCGGTGCGGCCGCAGGTCGCTATCTGGCTGGTGGTCGACGAAGGGGAGCGGCGCATTCTGCCGGATCAGTCCGGCGATGGCTGGTCCGAGGCGCTGCGTGCCCAGACCCAGGCCATGGGGCTGCCGGTCAGTCTCCCGCTGATGGACTTGGATGACAACATGGCGGTCAATGCCACCGATGTCTGGGGCCGCTTTGCCGATCCCGTGCTCCAGGCGAGCCAGCGTTACGGCGCCGAAATGGTGGTGCTCGGCAAACTGAGCCCGGAGGGGGAGGCCTGGAGCATCGACTGGGGTCTTTATGGTACCAAGCCGGGGGCGCAGGCAGGAGAGCTGACCGAGCTGACCAAGGGCTCGGGTTCAGGTACCCAGGCCGAGGTGGCAAAGGGCTTTGCCGATGCCCTGGCCGGTTGGCTGGTGCAGCAGTACGGTACCCGTCTCTCCGGTGTCGCTTCCAGCCAGACCCTGGTGGTGGAGGGGCTGTCCGACATCGATGGCATGATCCAGATCCAGAAGCTGCTGCAGGAGATGGCCAGTGTCACCAAGGTGGCCATCGGCAAGCTGGAAGGGGACAAGGTGACCTTCAACCTCTCGCTGCAGGGGGACAAAGCCGAGCTGGTGAGGGGGTTGCAACTTGAGAGCCGCCTGCATCAGGTGGAAGACAACGAGAGCGGCCTGCGCTATCAATGGTCGCAGCCCTGATCCCGGGGAAGGATCCTGACCGCCCGGCATGGTCCGGGCGGTTCTCTATCTGCCCCGCTGGTGATACACTTGCCCGCAAATATCACAGTCAAAGCCCAACGAGTGAAGCAACCGGCCCAACTGTCTTTAGCCGTACAACTACCGGATGATGAAACCTTCGTCAGTTTTTATCCCGGCAACAACGCCCATCTGATCACCGCCCTCAAGAATGCGGCCATCGGTCAGGGCTCGCCCTTCCTCTATTTCTGGGGAGCCAAGGGGTCGGGCCGCTCCCATCTGCTCCATGCTACCTGTGCCGAGGTCAACGCCCGCGACGCGGCGGCGGCCTATCTCTCCCTCGATCAGTTCGAACAGCTCGACCCCAGCATGCTCGATGCTTTGGAGAGCCTGCCCCTGGTCTGTCTTGACAGCCTGGAGGCGATCGCCGGCAACGCCCTGTGGGAGCGGGCCCTGTTCGACTTCTACAATCGCTGGAAGGAGAAGGGGGAGGGGACGCTCATCGTTACCGGCTGCAGCGCGCCACGCAAGCTGGGGCTGCAACTGCCGGATCTCGCGTCCCGTCTCGACTGGGGAGTGAGCTTCCACCTCGACGAGCTGGACGACGAGGGCAAACTCAGCGCCCTGCAACTGCGCGCCGAGCTGCGGGGTTTCAAGCTGCCCATCGACGTGGGCCGTTTCCTGCTCAACCGCCTCTCCCGCGATATGCGCACCCTGCTTGCCACCCTCAATCGTCTCGACAACGCCTCCTTCCGTGCCAAGCGCAAGCTGACCATCCCTTTCGTCAAAGAGATCCTCGAGCTCTGAAAACCTAT
>NZ_JAGKRI010000303.1:0-876 GCF_017939255.1 Aeromonas sp. Prich7-2 | reverse complement strand
GTGACCGCCTTTAACGAGTTCACCAGTACCGATAGCTGCACCGTTGGCGCGTACTCTATCAGCATGTGAACATGATCAGCCTCTCCGTCACACTCTTTCAGTTCCGCACCAAAATCTCTGCAAACCTCTGCCGCACACTGACCGAATGAAGCGTGATGCAGATCCCCCAGTATCGGCTTTCGATACTTGGTAATAAACACCAAATGTACGTGCAAAACGTAGGCCGCATGGCGTGATTTATTAATTTTAGTGAATTGCATTCTGTCACTCAATCGGGCTTAATAGATATGGCAATAATGCTACACACTGAGCGCTAAATGCAAATTCTGAAAGCCTACAAGTTCCGACTCGAACCGACAGCCCAACAAGCGCAACGCCTGCGCCAGTTGGGCGGTTGTGCTCGTTATGTCTGGAATCACGGGCTGGCAGAAACCAAACGCATTCTGGATGCTGGCGAAAAACTGCCTTCTGCCTTTGAGCTGAACAGGATGCTCACCAGTTGGAAGAAAGACCCAGAAATGGCCTTTCTGGCCGAGGCATATACCGACAACCTCCAGCAGAAGCTCAAGGATTTGCATGGCGCGTGGATGCGCTGCTTTGATAAGAAACTCGCCGCCAAGGCACCCGTATTCAAGAAAAAAAGCGACAACCGCGACGCTATCCGGTTCGTCAACTTCGACAAGTATTGCCGCCTTGAAAAGGGTCGCGTGAAGCTGCCTGCCGGGCTGGTGTGGGTCAAGTTCCGTCAGTCCCAGCCAGTTGAAGGGAAAATTAAAAACGCGACCGTCAGCCAAGCAGCCGGGCACTGGTATATCTCCTTTCAGGTCGAGCAGGAGACGTCCGAGCCAATTCACCCCTCCGGCTCAATGGTCGGGC
>NZ_JAGKRI010000302.1:0-1667 GCF_017939255.1 Aeromonas sp. Prich7-2 | reverse complement strand
TCTGGGCCATAATAATAAACAGTTGGTTAAGATCTCGACTATTTACAGCTTGGCAACGCAAGGTACAATTAAAATCGTACTTGGAGCCGTTCAACTGATCGAGACTTGATCAACTTGTGCAGAGAATGATCATGCGTCGGCCCTGGCTGGGTGTTGTAGTGTTCCAGGTAGCTATCCAGGTCTGTCTGCATCTGTTCTACCGACTCATACCAGGTCGTCCTCCCCTTGATACGGAAGTGTTCATCCAGCAGTGTGCGATGCAGCCGTTCGATAAAGCCGTTGCTCTGCGGCCTGCGTACCTTGGTTGTCCGGTGCTCAATCCCCTCCAGTTGCAGGAACAGCTCGTAGGGATGGTGGTCAGCTCGTCCACAGAACTCGCGCCCGTTATCCGACAGGATGGTATAGACCCGTGCCTCGTGGGCCTCGAAAAACGGCAGTACCGTTTCATTGAGCACATGAACCGAGGTCACCGGCAGCTTGCTGGTGTAGAGCCGTCCCCAGGCGTGGCGGCTATAGCAGTCCAGCACGGTTTGCAGATACACCTTGCCAACCCCCTTGAGCGCGCCGACGAAGAAGGTGTCGACCGCCACCAGTTCTCCGGTGTAGTGAACCTCAATCTGGCGTTCGCGAAACTCGGGGCTGAAGCGTTCGAGCAGGCGAATCTGCTCGTCATTGAGCTCAATGGTCTGCTCCCGGTGAGTTTTCTCAAGGCGCAGCAAGCGGTCGTGTTTGGAGAGCAAGTCGTGCCGTTGCCACACGCCACGCACACCGCCCGCACTGACATTGATGCCTTGCAGAGCCAGTTCTTGCGCGACCCGCAGCGGGCCATGAGTTGGTCTGGTGAGGGAGTAATCGAGGATGGCGTGTTCAATCTCGGGAGCGACCCGATTGGGATGAGCCCCTTTACAGCCTGGCAATTTGTCGAGCAAGCCCTCGGCGCCATAGGTCTGGTAATTACGGCGAATTTCGTAGAACTGCTGACGGCTGTAGCCGATGAGCTTGCAGGCTTTGCTGACATTATTGAGCTCTTTGGCGAGCTCTAGCAGGCTGAGTTTGCGACGTGCTACTTTCTCGTTGGTGGTCATACGGTGACTCCGGATAACACGGTAGGGGTACCGTTTTGTTATCCGGTTTGAAGCCGTATGACCACTCCCTTTTGTGGGAAACTGTCAGGTGAATACCATCTCCATACAATAAATACACACTTCCCGGGGCTACAGGCGCCAGAACTCAAATACAGGTCGCTTGCACGAAGACCTAAGAACCACCCCCGACTGCTCGCTTTGCTCAGTGACGTCCTGAAAAACTACAAGTGTGTAACATACGTTTGTGACAAGCGTTTCCTGCTGCTGCTGATGTTCGTGGACTACGCAGTCGAGCCGTTCTACTACGAGCGGGGAATAAATTTCTATGCGGACGGACAAAATTATTCGCTGGCATCGCTTCTGTATTACGTTGGCCCTACGCTGTTGGGTAAGAATGCCTTTGACATGCTGCTGGCAGCCTTTCAGCGAGCAATGAAAGAAAATCTATGGTCACCCCCTTTTTTGCAACCTTGATTTCGGGTGTTGTGGTTGGCTTGCTTAAATCTATCCGGCGTCTTGATGGAGAATGTTCTCCGCGCCACGATGAGAATCGCGCCTGACTGTCCTAAAAAGACCCTCGGC
>NZ_JAGKRI010000301.1:0-297 GCF_017939255.1 Aeromonas sp. Prich7-2 | reverse complement strand
AGCAATGACACCAAGGCGGCGGGATTGTCCTTGATCAGTCCGGCACGGGCTGCCCAGGTCATGATGGCCTTGAGCAATGCTAATACTCGATTGCAGGTGGCCGGTTTCCATTTCTCGATACCGATAATGCGGTTTCCAGCGGCTACTGATAACGCTAATGCCTGATGGTTCTGATGAGCTGATCGCCCCGTTGTCAGCTGACAATCGAGTTCGCTGGAGCCAGATTTCCATTTCACGCTACCGATAACGCTAATGCCTGATGGTTCTGATGAGCTGATCACCCCGCTGTCAGCTGAC
>NZ_JAGKRI010000300.1:0-293 GCF_017939255.1 Aeromonas sp. Prich7-2 | reverse complement strand
CGCCTCACAAGCAAAGCGTCGGGCACACAATTTGGCGAAGGCTTTGAGCTCGCGGGTACTGTCTTTGAGCAGGTTTTTGGCCAATGTCTGCTGCTCGCGGTGGCTGGCTTGTTCGCTGCGCACCAGCAACCAACGTTGCGCGACCCCGGCATAATTCGCGTGTTGCCAACGGCCATGATAGCCATTGCCCAGAGCGGTCAGCGGTTGTGCACCTATGGTTGCCACGGCCTGCTTTGCCTCATTGAGAGTGACGGGCACCCGGGTCACAAATAGTTGCTGCTGTTGCGCCAGTA
>NZ_JAGKRI010000299.1:0-1439 GCF_017939255.1 Aeromonas sp. Prich7-2 | reverse complement strand
GTGATTCATGACTGGGGTGAAGTCGTAACAAGGTAACCCTAGGGGAACCTGGGGTTGGATCACCTCCTTACCTTAATGATGACGAAGTTGTTGAGTGTTCACACAGATTGCCTTGATTCAAAGTAGTTAGAGCAAAGACCTGGTGCGAAAGCGTCAGTGCTTATTCAACTTCGGTTGAATGAGAGAAGCCCGTTCGTTGGGTTGGGATGTGAATAGCGGCGCAAGTTGCTACCCAATTCAAAGTTAGCGATAACAACGAACAGCGCTAAAGGCCGCTAGCCTCGCAGGCTCGGCGTCGCCTTTACGAAAATCATTGCGAAGGTTACTTCGCAAAACATGATTTTCGTCCCCTTCGTCTAGAGGCCTAGGACACCGCCCTTTCACGGCGGTAACAGGGGTTCGAATCCCCTAGGGGACGCCACTTCTCTTCTTGCTAACAAGAATGCAGACATAAGCATTACGTGTTTATGTCTGTTTTCTTCGGTCACTGACCGTTGCAAACATGCTCTTTAACAATCTGGAAAGCTGATTTAAAAAGTAGTTCTCAAACATTTGTTACAAGTGCTTTGGAAACTTCTTGGCGAAAACCAAATTTTATTTGGTCCTTGTTGTACAGCAACAAGCTGTGCCGGTTTCACCGACACTTCTTGGGGTTGTATGGTTAAGTGACTAAGCGTACATGGTGGATGCCTTGGCAGTCAGAGGCGATGAAGGACGTACTAACCTGCGATAAGCCGTGAGCAGTCGGTAAGAGACATTACGACTCACGGATTTCCGAATGGGGAAACCCACTTAGCATAAGCTAGGTATCGCTGCGTGAATACATAGCGTAGCGAGGCGAACCGGGAGAACTGAAACATCTAAGTACCCCGAGGAAAAGAAATCAACCGAGATTCCCTCAGTAGCGGCGAGCGAACGGGGATTAGCCCTTAAGCATCTTGGAAGTTAGTGGAACGGTCCTGGAAAGGCCGGCAATACAGGGTGATAGCCCCGTACACGAAAACAACCTTGATGTGAAATCGAGTAGGGCGGGACACGTGACATCCTGTCTGAATATGGGGGGACCATCCTCCAAGGCTAAATACTCCTGACTGACCGATAGTGAACCAGTACCGTGAGGGAAAGGCGAAAAGAACCCCTGTGAGGGGAGTGAAATAGAACCTGAAACCGTGTACGTACAAGCAGTGGGAGCCCTTCGGGGTGACTGCGTACCTTTTGTATAATGGGTCAGCGACTTACATTTTGTAGCGAGGTTAACCGTATAGGGGAGCCGTAGGGAAACCGAGTCTTAAGTGGGCGTCTAGTTGCAAGGTGTAGACCCGAAACCGGGTGATCTAGCCATGGGCAGGTTGAAGGTTGAGTAACATCAACTGGAGGACCGAACCCACTAACGTTGCAAAGTTAGGGGATGACCTGTGGCTGGGGGTGAAAGGCCAATC
>NZ_JAGKRI010000298.1:15728-31164 GCF_017939255.1 Aeromonas sp. Prich7-2 | reverse complement strand
GGAGTCAAGCCAGGCGGTGATCTGCTGTCGCCAAAAATCAGCACGTTCTTGAGTGGTCATAGTGAAAATCCAGCGAAGAGGTAATGGATTTCAAGTGTGACGAGCTGATTTTGGGAAAAAAAGATGCCGATTCAAGGGCGCTTACCAACAATCAGGGTTGGCCAGTGATATTACGCTTTATGCGCTATTAAAGACTGGCCCTGATTAATGTAGGGGGAATATTGATTATCTCTATTATGGTAGAACCAGTCTTCCCTTTATCTATGACGGATAGATGTGATTCTGAAAGTTGTTAATCCATTGCTCGGTCATTGATTGCCTGGTAATTGATCTGCTTGAGAGGTCACCGTTGATAGTGTTATCGCCTCGCATATCTGCTCCACCGCGTTGAGGGCGCGGGGGGTGAAGCGGTGCAGTTCATCGGCGTTGATGAGGGCGAGCCGCTGGTGTTTGACGGCGTCCAACATGGGCCACTGCCGCCAGTGATCCAGCACGGAAGGATCCTGGCCGCCAGCCAGGATAAGTCCGGGATTGGCCTTGATCACCTGCTCCAGCCCGACCTGGGGGTAGGCTGCTCCCGTCGTCGCCATGATGTTGCGTCCGCCGCAGAGGGTGATGGCCTGCCCCGGCCAGGTCGAATTATTGACGCTGGTGAGCGGCGGGTACCAGAGCTGATAGAAGACAGACAGGGGCTTGGGCTCGCCGTAGCGCGCCGCCAGGGCGTCGAGCCGGGTCAGATAGGCGCGGGCTTGCTCGTCGGCTCTGGGCGTGAGCCCGAGAAGGTGCCCCAGGCTGCGCATCTCGGTAGCCAGGGAGGCAAAGTCGGTGGGCTCCGAGTAGAAGACGGGGATGCCGAGGCGCTCGACCGGGCCCAGCATGCTGGCCTGGGCGGAGCGCCAGGCCACTACCAGATCCGGCTTCTGGGCCAGCAGCGCCTCGAGGTTGATGCTGCGATAGTTGGCCACCCGGGGGAGGTTGGCCACCTCGGCGGGGTAATCGGAGGCATCGTCGGTGGCGACCACGCGATCCCCGGCGCCGATATCGAACAGCAGTTCCGTCAGATGGGGAGTGAGGCTCACGATGCGCTGCGGCGGGGTGGCCATGGCGCACAGTGAGGTGCCCAGCAGGCAGACAAACAGGCCCAGGGCACGAAGGGAAACGCGATCAGCCATGATTGAGCGCCATCCATGTCAGGAGCAGCGAGAGCCCGAGCCAGCCCCAGCCGGTCAGTTGCAGACGCTGCAGCAGGCGCAGGGGCAGGTTGGCATCGGGTTCGCTCCCCTCATCAAATACCGGAAAGCGCACCAGCTGGCCCTGATAGTAGCGGGGGCCGCCGAGTCGGCTGCCCGTCGCCCGGGCCAGCAGCGCGAGCAGGACCCCCATGGCGGGATGGGGCCAATGCAACGCAGGTCGCACTCTGTTGCCCAGCCCGCGCACCTGGGTCAGGCACAGGGGAAGCGCCAGCAGCAGGATGGCGGGGGCGCAGAAACCCTGATAGAGCGCCGCAGCCGGGCGGCCGAAGTGGACGAACGCGTTCTGCTTGGGGTTCCACGCCAGATGGGTCAACTGGGCGAGCCGCACCAGCAGGGCACCCTGTACCCCGACCAGAGCAAAACCCAGCAGGGGGGCGGCCCACTGACCCACGAGGCGCAGTACGCAGGTCTCGCTCACCGCCTTGTTCAACCCCATCACCGAGAGCTTGCCGGTCTCCCGCTTGAGCCAGGGGGCGACCTGCAGCCTCGCCACGACCAGCGTCTCCTGGGTCGCCAGGGCGCGGCTCCCCCGGGCGAGTTCCCGCAAGGGGCGGGATTCGAGCATCAGCAGCAGGAACAGGAGGTCGAACAGGGGCTCGGACAGGGAGAGATTGCGCACCGCCCAGAGACCGGCAGCGCAGGGCACCCAGACCACCAGCAGGGCAAGGAGCCCGGCCTGGCTCTGCTGGCGTGGCGTGCCGTCGGGGCGATAGACCTTCTGGCCGAGGCGGGTGAGCAGAGGCACGGCTGCGCCGGGTCGAAAGCGTGCGGGCCAGGGCAGCAGGGCCTCCAGCAGGGCGGCCCCCACCATGATGGCCGCCGTCGTGGTGGTGAGGGCGGTCATCAGAGCATCCCAGGAGGGGGCGTCGATCACAGCTTGCCGAGCAGCGCGATGATCACTTCGGCGGAGTGTTGACCCGCCACCTCGATGAAGGCATCGAAGGATTCCACCTGCTCCTTGCCGGCGATGTCCGACATGGCCCGTACCACCAGATAGGGCACCTTGAACATGTGGCACACCTGGCCGATGGCGGCCCCTTCCATCTCCACCGCCAGCATCTGCGGGAAGTCGGCACGGGCTTTCGCGATGGCGTCCGGCTTGCACATGAACTGATCGCCGGTGCAGATGAGCCCGACCTTGGTCTGGTGCTTGCCTTGCTCGGCAATGCAGGCTTGTGCCAGGGCGATGAGTTTTTCGTCGCAGGGGAAGGCGGCGGGCTGCTGTGCCATCTGGCCCATCTCGTAACCGAAGGCGGTCACGTCCACGTCGTGGAAGCGCATCTCGCTCGCGATGACCACGTCACCGATGTGCAGATCCTGGGCGAAGCCGCCGGCGGAACCGGTGTTGATGACGCAATCGGGAGCGAACTTCTCCAGCAGCAGGCTGGTGGCGACGCTGGCGGCGACCTTGCCGATGCCGGAGCGGGTCAGGATCACCTCTTTACCGGCCAGCTTGCCCTGATAGAACTCGCAGCCGCCCAGTTGCAGGGTGGTGGGCTCGCTCAGCTGGCTGCGCAGGAGGGCTACTTCCTGCTCCATGGCGCCGATAATACCTACTTTCATCATCTACCTCGTCTCGATGGCCGCTGGGCCGAAAAAGTTGGCGTGGATGATAGCAAAACTTGGCGGTGGCGCCGAGCATTGCGATGGTGCGGATGGGGGGTCAGGGGTAGCGTCTGGCCAGGGCGGCCAGTTCACCACTGTCTGCGAGCTTAACCATCCCCTCGTATGAGCGAGGCGTGGCGCGGCTTCTGAGGTATGATCGCCATCCTTGACCAGCTAATACCCGACAGATAATCGCCATGTTTAACCACGATCTAATCCTCAACCACATCAACGAGATATTTGGACAGGACATGCATGCCAAGCGTGTTCTTTCCCTGGCCAATGCAACCCTCGGGGTTATCGAATCCGGTTCGCTGGCCATCCACGCCATCGGGAATGGTCTCTCCTTGGCCAATGGTCTCGAGCGCAAACATGCGGTGAAACAGGTGGACCGCCTGCTCACTAACACCAAGCTCAACGTCTGGAGCCTCTTTGACGATTGGGTTCCCTATGTGGTCGGTGAACGCACCGAGATCGTGGTATCCATGGACTGGACCGAATTCGATGCCGATGATCACAGCACCTTGGTTATCAGCCTGCAAACCAACCATGGCCGCAGTACTCCGCTGCTGTGGAAAACCCATCGAAAATCGTTGCTCAAAGGGCAACGCAATGCCCATGAGAAAGAGCTGCTCACCAAACTCAAGCAGACCCTGCCAGAAGGTATCTTCGTGACGGTAGTCGCTGACCGTGGGTTTGGTTACATGGAGCTGTTCGAGCGCCTGGAACAAGAGCTAGGCTTTGCCTATATCATTAGATTTAAAGGAAATATTTTGGTTGGTTACTCTGGTGGAGAGCAGGTTCCCGCCCGCGACTGGCTAACGCCGACCGGGCGCACCCGAACCCTCAAGGAGGTGGAGCTCACTGGGCAACGACAGCCTGTCGAGCGGGTCTATTGTTGTCACAAGAGTGGCATGAAAGACGCGTGGTTTCTGGCCAGTAACCGGACCGATCTGAGTGCCGCCAAGGCGTTGCAACTATACGGCCAGCGCTGGGGTATCGAGACCAGTTTTCGGGATATCAAAGATTACAAATTCGGCATGGGTATGGGAGATGTGCACATCAGTAATCCGGTCCGGCGTGACCGACTGTTTTTGTTCAGTGCCTTGGCCATCGTCTTGCTGACGCTGCTGGGTAAGGCTGGAGACAGTGTCGGTCTAGAGAGAACGATCAAGGTCAATACCAGCAAGAGCCGAACCTATTCGTTCTTTCGGCAAGGGGTCATCTATTACCAGTTGCTGCCTAAAATGAAAGAAGCCAATGCGGTCTTGTTGATGGATAAATTTATCTACTACCTGAAGCAACACCGCTTATATACCCGCACACTTGGAATTATTTGAGTCTCTAAAAATGAGGGGATCTCTGAGGTCTGCGAGCCGTTGCAGGGTGTTGACGAACAGGGTCAGGCGCTCGGGGGCACTGTGGCGATGGAACAGGATGTAGAAGGGAGTCTCTTCCATTACGGTGGGGAGGATGCGGATCTTGTCGGCCAGCCCCTGTTCGCGCAAGTCGGACTCAAACCAGGGGAGCGGTAGTAGACGAAACGGCCGCGCTTCATCAACAACTTCTCGTAGTTGGCCTGGTTGCTGATCCCGCCGCTGTCGATGATGAGGCCGCCGATGTCCTGGAGCCGGGCGATGGCACCGCTGCCATGGTTGATGAGGATGATGCCCCCCTGGCCGAGGGCCCTGACATCCTGCCAGCTGCGTATCTCGACGGGATCGTCACGGCGCACCGCCAGGTGGTAGCGCACCGTGAAGATGGCGGGAGTCAGGACGATGAAGTGATCCCGCCTGGCCGGGCTCTCCCCCACGCCGCAGATGAAGTCCAGCTGGCCGTGCTGCACCTTTTTTTCCAGCCGTCGTAGCGGCAGGAAGCGCTGATCTCCCTCAATGCGAAGGGCAGGCTCCCTCGCTTCCATGAGCCGGAAGAGATCGACGCAGATCCCGCCGACATGCCCGTCGGGGAGCGTCACGTACTTGGGGGACGACGCCTGTTGTGCGGCCGTATGAAAGACCTCGGTGGCGCCAATGGCCCTGGTGGTGAGGACAAGCAGGCACAGCAGCAGGATTATCCTGAGGGTCATCCGGGCAGGCTTCCGATGGGATTCAGGCGCCGTACATCAGCCAGTCAAAGGGCGCCGGGGGCTCAACATTAGGCGATTTCCCCCTCTTATTTCAAGGGGTTCGCGCTGTCGTCACCGGGCGCACGGGGCTTGAGGGGGGTGATCAGCCGAGCGCGGTGTCGAGGGTCATCATCAGAGCGAAGCCTGCCATCAGGCCCAGGGTGGCGTGGGTCTGGTGGCCGTTGCGATGGGTTTCCGGGATCACCTCGTGGGAGACAACAAACAGCATGGCACCGGCCGCGAGCCCGAGGCCGATGGGGTAGGCGATGGCCATGCCGCTGGCGAGTCCGACCCCGAGCAGGGCGCCAAGCGGTTCCAGCAGGCCGCTGCCGATGGCGACCAGCACGGCCACCGGCGGGCGAAAACCGGCTGCGCACATGGCCAGCGCCACCGCCAGCCCTTCGGGAATGTCCTGCAGGGCAATGGCGGTCGTGAGGGGCAGTCCCACCGTCATGTCCCCCTGGGAGAAGCTGACCCCGATGGCCATGCCTTCGGGCAGGTTGTGCAGGGCGATGGCGAAGACGAACAGCCAGACCCGTGAGCAGCTCTCATGGCCGGGACCACAAGGGCCGGTCTTGTCGTGTTCGTGAGGGGTGAATTGATCCAGTCCCAGCATCAGCAGCACCCCGAGGGTCATGCCGGCCACCACCACGGCGGCGGCGAGGAAGCCGTCACCCGTGATCCCCTCGGCGGCCTCGAGCCCCGGCAGCAGCAGGGAGAAGGCGCTCGCCGCCAGCATCATGCCGGCGGCGAACCCCAGCATGGCATCTTCCACCCGTTGGGGAACGGCGCGCAGGAACAGGGCAGGCAGGGCGCCCAGCGCCGTGGCGGCAAAACCCGCAGCGCCGCCGATGAGGCCATAGCGTACCCCGGCCGTGATCTCTCCTGCTGCCAGCATGACGAGACTCTGCACCAGGAGCAGCAGCACGGCGACCAGGGCGAGCAGCAGCCCCAGGGCGATGAGGGGGCGATCCGCTATCTGCTCGCGCAGTTGGACAGACCAGGAAGGGGAGAGGGTCGATACGTTGTCCATGGGGCCTCTGAAGACAGGAATGGGGAGAGACGAGCGGCCATTACATAACCTGGCCCCTGCTTTGTCCATGACGGCGGACCGATTGTGGCAATCGGCTCAAGTTTTGCGTCGAGCTGGTCGCTACTGTGCTGGCAGCCTCGTGGCGGGCACAAGGCCCGGCGTGGGGCGAGCGGGAAGCAAGGGATCCCCTCTCTTCGCTCCCATCGTCATTTCCCGTCAGGAGTCTCGGGTCACCGCTTACACGGATGTGATCATTGTGTCACTGCACATCTGCAGTCGAGGATCACCAGCCAACATGTCTTACAAGCATCTCTCCATCGGCAAGAAGATTGCCGCCGTCTTTGCGGTCATTGCTGTCATCAACGCCGTCTTCGGCCTGTTTCTCGCCACCGAACTGCGGGACATTCGGGATCGGGTATTGAACTTCACCGACTCCACCCTGCCAAGCGTGCTCTCGGTGGACAACCTGCTCTACGACGTCTCCTATGTGCGCCGTGCCCAGTTTGCCCTGCTGATGGTGGAAGATGCCGTCGACAGGCAGGTTCGCCGCGCCCGCATCCAGGAGAGCCTGGGCAAGGTGCAGCAGGTCATGGATGCCTACGAGGCAACCGTGGGGGCCGAGCATGAACGCCAGGCCTTCAACCGCGTCAAGCAGCAGTGGCTGCAATATCTGGGGGCCGTCAACCAGGTGGATGCCCTGTTGTTCCAGGGCAGCAGGGATGAGGCCAGGGAGGCGCTGTTTCGCTCGAACGGGCTCTACACCGAGCTGGAGCTGGCGGTGCGTGCCCTGGTGAAGGTGAATCTTGGCTTTGTGGAAGAGAACCGTGGCAGCCTGCTTGGCAGCGTCACCATGGTGATGACCTTTGCCGTGGTGAGCATCGCGACCCTGCTGATCTTTATGGGGGTCATGACCTGGTTCCTCACCCGCCAGATCTGCCTGCCCCTGCAAGCCGTGGTGGCCCAGGCCAATGCCATCGCCCTGGGGGATCTGACCCATCGGCTGGATCGCCAGCACATCGGGCAGGACGAACTGGGGATGCTGGCCAGCGCCTCCCTCAAGATGCAGGACAACCTGCGTGGGCTCATCGAGGAGGTGGCCGCCGCCGTGACCCAGCTGGGGGCCGCCATCGAGGAGGTGAGCGCGGTCTCCGAGCAATCATCCCAGGGGATCCAGAGCCAGCAGCAGGAGATAGCCCAGGTCGCCACCGCCATGGCCCAGATGAAGGCGACGGTAGCGGATGTGGCGGGCAACACCGAGGTGGCCTCGGAGTCGGCAAGCTCTGCCAATGCCCTTGCTCGTCGCGGCAGTCAGGATGTGCAGGGGGCCCTGGATGCCATCACCCGGGTGGCCGGTGAGATGGAGCAGGCGGGCAACCTGGTGAGTGAACTGGAGAAAGAGTCCGCCCAGATCAACCTGGTGGTGGATGTCATTCGCGGCATTGCCGACCAGACCAACCTGCTGGCACTCAATGCCGCCATCGAGGCGGCCCGTGCCGGTGAGCAGGGGCGCGGCTTTGCGGTGGTGGCCGGCGAGGTGCGCACCCTGGCGGGGCGTACCCAGGCCTCCACCGGCGAAATCGTCGCCATCATCGAGACCCTGCAGGCTCGTGCCAACCGGGCGAAGTCGGTGACCGGCCAGAGTTGCGAGATGATCCGCCAGTGCGTGAGCCAGAGCGAACGCACCAGTGCGGGCATTCGTCAGATTGAAGAGGCGGTGGCCCAGATAGCCGACATGGCGATCCAGATTGCCAGTGCCTGTGGCGAGCAGGATGCGGTCTCCGATGAGCTGGGCCGCAACGTGGCGCGCATCAACGACTCCTCCAACGAGGTCGCGACCGGCGCGGATCACACCGCCAAAGCCTGTCTGGAGCTGAGCCAGCTGGCGGCGGGTCTGCGCCAGAGCATGGGGCGCTTCCGCCTGGCCTGACGGTGGCCGCAGCCAATGAAAACGGGGCCCTGGGCCCCGTTGTTTTTCTCACCGCCAGGCGGCGTGGGCTCAGGCGCCCAGGCCGTTACCGGCGTCTTTCTTGGCAATCAGCTCAATCTTGTAACCGTCCGGGTCTTCCACGAAGGCGATGACGGTGGTGCCGCCCTTCACCGGGCCCGGCTCGCGGGTGATCTTGGCGCCGGCGGCGCGCAGTGCCTCGCAGGTGGCATAGATGTCGTCCGCTTCCAGGGCGATGTGGCCATAGGCGGAACCGATCTCGTACTCGCTCACGCCCCAGTTGTAGGTGAGCTCGATGACGGCTTCATCCTTCTCGTCGCCGTAGCCGACGAAGGCCAGGGTGTACTTGTATTCGCTGTTCTCGCTCTTGCGCAGCAGTGTCATGCCCAGCACTCGGGTGTAGAAGTCGATGGAACGTTGCAGATCGCCGACGCGCAACATGGTATGCAGAATTCTCATTGCTCAATTCTCCGGGTTGGTGGATTGGTACTGCCTTGAATCCATGGCCCGAGACCGGATCCGCAGAGGCCTGCAGATCAACTCTCGGGATAGACCTTCTCTTTGTATTCGCACAAATCTTCGATGATGCAGGAGCCGCAGCGGGGCTTGCGGGCGAGACAGGTGTAACGCCCGTGCAGGATGAGCCAGTGGTGCACGTCCAGCTTGAACTCGGCGGGGACCACCTTGAGCAGCTTCTCCTCCACCTGATCGACGTTCTTGCCCACGGCGAAGCCGGTGCGGTTGGAGACCCGGAAGATATGGGTGTCGACGGCGATGGTGGGCCAGCCGAAGGCGGTGTTGAGCACCACGTTGGCCGTCTTGCGGCCGACGCCGGGCAGGGCCTCGAGGGCCTCGCGATTCTCCGGCACCTCGCCGCCGTGGCGCTCCAGCAGAATGGCGCAGGTCTTGATGACGTTCTCGGCCTTGGTGTTGAACAGGCCAATGGTCTTGATGTACTCCTTGACCCCGTCCACCCCCAGATCAAGCATGGCCTGGGGGGTGTTGGCCACCGGATAGAGCTTGTCGGTGGCCTTGTTGACGCTGACATCGGTGGCCTGGGCCGAGAGCAGCACGGCGATGAGCAGCTCGAAGGGCGTGGTGAAGTTGAGCTCTGTGGTGGGATGGGGGTTGTCATCGCGCAACCGCTCCAGGATCAGCCTGCGTTTCTGGTTGTTCATGGCTCTCTCTTGTCTCAGAGCTGGGTAGTGCGGGCGCCCGCCGCCGGCACGGTGCAGTGGGCCTTCTCGGCACTCTGCTTGCGGCCCATCCAGTCGTTGATGGCGTTTTTGCCGGCGATCATCAAACCGAGACCGATGAAGCCGCCGGGGGGCAGGATCGCCAGCAGCAGGCTGGCGTCGGCATGGAACAGCTCGACGCGCAATGACTTGGCCCAGTCACCCAGCAGCAGCTCGGCACCGTCAAACAGGGTGCCCATGCCGATGATCTCGCGCAGCCCACCCAGCACCAGCAGCACCAGAGTAAAGCCCAGCCCCATCATGAAGCCATCGAGGGCCGCCAGCAGCGGCGGGTTCTTGGAGGCATACGCCTCGGCACGGCCGATGATGACGCAGTTGGTGACGATGAGGGCGATGAAGATGCCGAGCGCCTGATAGAGGCCGTAGGTGTAGGCGTTCATCAACAGCTGCACGCTGGTCACCAGGGCCGCGATAATCATCACGTAGACCGGGATGCGGATATCCTTGGGCACCCAGTTGCGCACCAGGGAGACGGCGAGGTTGGAGCAGACCAGTACCACCATGGTGGCAAGGCCGAGCCCCAACGCATTGGTAAAGGTGGAGGAGACCGCCAGGGTGGGGCAGAGTCCCAGCACCTGCACCAGGGAGGGGTTGTTCTTCCACAGTCCCTGCAGCATCAGCTCCTTGAGCTCTTCGCGGCGGCCACTTTCCCCGGCGGGTTGGCTGGCCGTGTCAATCACGTCGACTTGTTTCATAGCGTGTGCTCCGGCGTTAGGGGTTGGTATGGCAGGAGGGGGCATCGTGCAGCAGTTCGGGGTGCTCCTGTTGCAGCCTCAGCAAATTTTTCACCGCCTTGACCACGGCCCGCGGGGTGATGGTTGCCCCGGTGAAGGCGTCGAATTCGCCGCCATCCTTCTTCACCGCCCAGGTGGTGTCGTTGTCGGCCGTGAGGGACTTGCCGGTGAAGCTGTCGATCCAGCTGGATTTCTTCAGTTCTATCTTGTCACCAAGCCCCGGGGTTTCCTTGTGGGCCAGCACCCTGACCGCACTGACGGCCCCCTTGGCATCGGTGCCGACCACCATGCGAATGGCTCCACTGTAACCATCGGGGGCCACGGTTTCCAGCGCGTAGCCGGTATGCACCCCCTTGAGGGTGGCGGTATAGAGGGGCATGGGCTCATCGCTGCCCAGGTATTCCCGGCTGCTGACCAGCTTGCAACTGGCCACCAGATCGTTGTCATAACTCCCCTCGGGCAGCAGGGCCTGCAGGGTGCGCAGCTTCTCCAGCTCTTGCTGGTGGGCGATGCGCTCCCGGGTCAGTTCGTTGGTCAGCACCACCATGGCGGTGCAGCCGAGGGCAAAGAGGGCCAGGGTCAGGCCATTCTTGCGCATGCTTTTCAACATGGGAGGCTCCCTGTCTCGCGTCTGTGGCAATTCAGATGTGGGTTCATTTGCGACGGGCTCCATAGACCTTGGGGCGGGTCAGACTGTCAATCAGGGGAACGCACAGGTTGGCCAGCAACACGGCGAAGGCGAAGGCATCCGGATAGCCGCCAAAACGGCGGATGACATAGACCAGCACGCCGATGAGCACACCGTAGACGAGGCGCCCCTTTGCGGTGGTGCTGGCACTCACCGGATCGGTGGCGATGAAGAAGGCCCCGAGCATGGTGGCACCGCTGAACAGGTGCAGCATGGGGGTGGCGGTGGCATCCGGGGTGGCCAGATAGCCCAGGGTAGCAGCGAGCAGCAATGCGCCCAGCACGGCAGTCGGAATGCGCCAGTTGATCACTTTCTGCTGGAGCAGGAAGAGGCCTCCCAGCAGGTAGCCGAGGTTGACCCAGCTCCAGCCGATACCACCCCAGCCCTCGAAGACCTTGTGGGTCATCACTTCGGTGGCGGTCAGCCCCTGGGTCAGCCCGGTCTTTAAGGTATCCAGCGGCGTGGCCATGGTCAGGCCATCCACCCCCTGCTTGAGCTGCAGCATGCTGTAGCCGTCGAGACTGAAGCCGGTGAAGATCACCGAGGCCGCATCGGCGAAGCCGATGTCGTAGGCGGCGATGCTTGAAGGGGGCAGCCAGCTGGTCATCTGGACCGGGAAGGAGACCAGCAGCAGCACATAGGCCACCATGGCAGGATTGAACAGGTTCTGACCGAGCCCGCCATAGAGATGCTTGGCGATGATGATGGCGAACGCCGTGCCCAGCACCAGCATCCACCAGGGCAGCAGGGGGGGCAGGGAGAGACCGATGAGCACGGCGGTGAGCGCCGCGCTGCCATCCAGCAGGGCCGGTTTGACGGGGCGGCCGCGCAGGCGAAGGACCAGGGCCTCCGAACCCAGGGCCGTGACCAGCGCCAGCAGGATCTGGATCAGGGTCCCCCAGCCGAAGAACCAGGTCTGCGCCAGGAAGCCGGGCAGGCAGGCCAGGATCACCAGCACCATCAGGGTCTGGGTCTGTTTGCGGTTGTGGGCAAAGGGCGCACTCGCGATATTGAACATGGGTCAGTGGCTCTTGTCGGTCGAAGGGGAGGAGGCAGCCTCGGCCGCCAGCTTCTTGGCTTTGGCCCGGGCGATGGCGGCGGCGATGGCCGCCTTCTTGGGGTCCACCTCGGCGGCGGGCTCGGATGCGGCGGCCAGGGCCTCAACGGCGTTATCGGTTGTGTTCACGGATGTCTTATCCGCGTCCACCGGCGTGTCCCCTTGCGCCTGGGCGGCTTTTTTGGCCTTGGCCCGTGCGATGGCGGCGGCAATGGCCGCCTTCTTGGGGTCCACCTCGGTGGCGGGCTCGGATGCGGCGGCCGGGGCCTCAACGGCGTTATCGGTTGTGTTCACGGATGTCTCACCCGCGACCACAGGCCCATCACCTTGCGCCTGTGAGGCTTTCTTGGCCTTGGCCCGGGCGATGGCGGCGGCAATGGCCGCCTTCTTGGGGTCCACCTCGGCGGCGGGCTCGGATGCGGCGGCCGGGGCCTCAACGGCGTTATCGGTTGTGTTCACGGATGTCTCACCCGCGACCACCGGCCCGTCACCTTGCGCCTGAGCAGCCTTCTTGGGATCCAACTCTGCCTTGGGAGGTTGCTCCCCAGGTGCCGGGGTGTCAGTCAGTTCATTGCCCTCGCCATTGGCGGCCTTGGCGGCACGACGGGCGATGGCCTCCTGCTTGCGCGCCTCACGGGCGGCAATCATGGCGCCGTTGTCCGGTGCTGGCTCGCTGGTGCCTGCCTGGGTGGTCTCCTGCTTGGCCTTGAGGCGGGCGAGGGCAGCGGCGACGGGATCTTCTCCCCCCGCGGCCGTCATGGCCTGACGGCGCTGGGCTGCGGCCTCGGCGTGGCGGGCTTCGCGGGCCGCCTTCTCACGCTCGAAGCGAGCCTGCTTGGCCTCGAAGCGCTGCTTGGCACGTTCGGCCTTCTCGGCCTCGGCACGGGCCTCGCGGATGTCATCCTTGGCGATCTTGTAGTACTGCACCAGGGGGATTTCGCTCGGGCAGACCCAGGCACAGGCGCCGCACTCGATACAGTCAAAGAGGTTGAGCTTCTCGGCCTTGTCGTACTCCTTGACCCGGCTGTACCAGTAAAGCTCCTGGGGCAGCAGGGTGGCGGGGCAGGCATCGGCGCAGGCACTGCAACGGATGCAGGCCTGTTCCGGGCCGGGGGGCGGCAGCTCGGCGCGGGTGGGGGAGAGCAGGCAGTTGGTGGCCTTGACCACGGGGACCATGGCGTGGGGCAGGGTGAAGCCCATCATGGGGCCCCCCATGATGACCCGCTGATCCGCCTCCGGTTGCAGCTCGAAACGCTGGAGCAGCCAGCGTACCGGCGTGCCCAGACGCACCCAGGCATTGCCGGGTTTCTTGAAGGCGTCGCCGGTGAGGGTGACGATGCGCTCGATGAGCGGCTCCCCATCGATGATGGCGCGCTTGATGGCAAAGACGGTGGCGACGTTGAGCACCATGATGCCCATGTCCACCGCCCGGCCTCCCTTGGGCACCTGGCGTCCGGTGAGCAGTTCTATGGTCTGTTTGGCGCCGCCGGAGGGGTACTTGGTCGGTACCGACTTGACCAGCACGTCGGCGTCGCTGGCATGGCGGGTCAGGGCCTCGATGGCCGCCGGTTTGTTGTCTTCCACCCCGATCAGGGTGAGCTTGGGCTTGAGCAGGTGCTTGAGTACCCGGATGCCGTCCATGATCTCGTCGGCGTATTCCTGCATCAGACGGTCATCTGTGGTGATGTAGGGTTCGCACTCCAGCCCGTTGACGATGAGGATCTCGGTGAGCTGGCCACGGCCGTCGAGCTTGCTGTGGGTCGGGAAGACGGCGCCGCCGAGCCCGGCGATGCCGGCCTGCTGGATGCGCTCGAGCAACGCCCCCCGCTCCAGGTTCCAGTAGTCAGGCTGGGGTGTGCGCTCGCCCCAGGCATCGTCTCCGTCCGGGGTGAGGAGGATGCAGAGATCGTCAAGACCGGAGGGGTGCGCCACCGTGTGCTGCTCGATGGCGGTGATGGTGCCCGAGGTGGAAGCGTGCACCGGCACGATGCGTCCCTTGTCAAAACGGGTGAGGGGTTGCCCCTTCTTGACCTTGTCCCCCACCCGCACCAGCAGTTCGCCGGCCGGACCCGCGTGCTGGCGCACCGGAATGATGAGCTGTGGGGGAAGGCCCGCGTCAACGACGGGGGTCAGGCTTGACTGGTGCTTGTTCTCGGGGGGATGGATGCCGCCGTGAAAATCCCACAGAGTGCCGGCTTTGATGCGTTCGAGCAGATGCTGCATGGTTACTCCGCTGTTTATTCCACTATCTTGACCGGAATGGCGACCTTGGCCAGATCCCATTTCCAGTTGTCGACCGTGGTCGGCACCGGGATCATTTCGATACAGTCGGTCGGGCAGGGGTCGACGCAGAGGTCGCACCCGGTGCACTCGGCCTCGATGACGGTGTGCATCGCCTTGGTGGCACCCAGGATGGCGTCGACCGGACAGGCCTGGATGCACTTGGTGCAACCGATGCACATGTCTTCGTGAATGAAGGCCACCTTCTTGACGGGGATTGCCGCGTCTTCACCGCCGTCCAGAGACTGGGGCTCGACCCCCATCAGGTCGGCAATCTTGCGCATGGTGGCGTCGCCACCGGGCACGCACTTGTTGATCTTGTCGCCATTGGCCAGGGCTTCTGCGTAGGGTTTGCAGCCCGGGTAACCGCACTGGCCGCACTGGGTCTGGGGCAACAGAGCATCGAGCTGATCGACGATGGGATCGGCCTGCACATGAAACTTGACGGCGGCAAAGCCGAGAATGATGCCGAAGGCCAGGGCAAGCAGGGCCAGCACCAGAATGGCAAAGAGTATGTGAATCATAGCGTTATATCTTGATGAGGCCGGTAAAGCCCATGAAGGCCAGCGACATCAGGCCAGCGGTGACCATGGCGATGGAGACGCCACGAAACGGTGCCGGCACGTCGGCGGCCACCAGCCGCTCACGCATGGCGGCAAACAGGATCAGCACCAGGGAGAAGCCGACGGCGGCCCCGAAGCCGTAGATGATGCTCTGGATGAAGTTGTGGCGCTCGTTGATGCTGAGCAGCGCCACGCCGAGCACGGCACAGTTGGTGGTGATGAGCGGCAGGAAGATGCCGAGCAGGCGATAGAGGGTCGGGCTGCTCTTGCGGATCACCATCTCGGTGAACTGGACCACCACGGCGATCACCAGAATGAAGCCCAGGGTGCGCAGGTAGGCGATCTCCAGCGGGATCAGGATGTAGTGCTCCATCAGATAGGAGCAGGCGCTGGCCAGCGTCATGACGAAGGTGGTGGCCAGACCCATGCCGATGGCGGTTTCCAGCTTGCCGGAGACACCCATGAAGGGGCAAAGGCCGAGGAACTTCACCAGCACGAAGTTGTTGATCAGCACGGTGCCGACCAGTAAAAGCAGGTACTCAGTCATTGAAGATGGGTTATCCGGTATGAAGGCGGCCGTATTATCTGATGTTAGGTGCCTTTAGACAACCGCAAGGCCGTATGGTTATTATTCGAATGCCCAATTCTTGACATCCTCCCCCACCTTAGCGCTTCGCGTCACAGGAGGGGGATTCCCATTACTGGGTGATAGCTGCTCGCGCAGTACCGGGTTCCTGCTTCATCGGGCGGCCTGATTGCACCACGCCTCCACAGGCTAAAACGGCGTGTCCCGCCGCTAAAATATTGCGAGCGCCGTTCACATCGGCGTTCGCCTCATAACCACACGCAGCGCATTTAAACTGGCTTTGCGTCTGGCGGTTATCCTTCGCAGTATGG
>NZ_JAGKRI010000298.1:0-15455 GCF_017939255.1 Aeromonas sp. Prich7-2 | reverse complement strand
CTTTTTGTTTCTTCCAGTTGCTGCTGAACTTTACCTTTTTGCTCAACTGGCGTTGGAGCCTTGCCAGCTTGATCTGATTGGTTTTGAAGCTGTTGACGGGCTCAAACACCGTGCCATCTGACAGGGTTGCGAGCTTGGCGATCCCCGCATCTAGCCCGACCATTGAGCCGGAGGGGTGAATTGGCTCAAGCGTCTCCTGCTCGACCTGAAAGGAGATATACCAGTGCCCGGCTGCTTGGCTGACGGTCGCGTTTTTAATTTTCCCTTCAACTGGCTGGGACTGACGGAACTTGACCCACGCCAGCCCGGCAGGCAGCTTCACTCGACCCTTTTCAAGGCGGCAATACTTGTCGAAGTTGACGAACCGGATAGCGTCGCGGTTGTCGCTTTTTTTCTTGAATACGGGTGCCTTGGCGGCGAGTTTCTTATCAAAGTAGCGCATCCACGCGCCATGCAAATCCTTGAGCTTCTGCTGGAGGTTGTCGGTATATGCCTCGGCCAGAAAGGCCATTTCTGGGTCTTTCTTCCAACTGGTGAGCATCCTGTTCAGCTCAAAGGCAGAAGGCAGTTTTTCGCCAGCATCCAGAATGCGTTTGGTTTCTGCCAGCCCGTGATTCCAGACATAACGAGCACAACCGCCCAACTGGCGCAGGCGTTGCGCTTGTTGTTCGGTCGGTTCGAGTCGGAATTTGTAGGCTTTCAGAATTTGCATTTAGCGCTCAGTGTGTAGCATTATTGTCATATCTATTAAGCCCGATTGAGTGACAGAATGCAATTCACTAAAATTAATAAATCACGCCATGCGGCCTACGTTTTGCACGTACATTTGGTGTTTATTACCAAGTATCGAAAGCCGATATTGGGGGATCTGCATCACGCTTCCTTCAGTCAGTGTGCGGCAGAGGTTTGCAGAGATTTTGGTGCGGAACTGAAAGAGTGTGACGGAGAGGCTGATCATGTTCACATGCTGATAGAGTACGCGCCAACGGTACAGCTATCGGTACTGGTGAACTCGTTAAAGGCGGTCACATCAAGGCGACTGCGTAATGAATTTCTGGACTTGAGAGGTGCTTACAGCAAACCCGTACTCTGGTCACGCTCTTACTTTGCGGGCTCTTGCGGCGGAGCACCGTTGGAGGTGATCAAGCAATACATTCAAAACCAGCGGGGCTGACGCCCTGGCGAAATTCCCCTCCCACCTACGTCGGAGGGAGTCCCCTTTCGCATTTAAGATGGAGGCATTGTGCGCCCTTTACCCGTCCTGACGCTGACCCTGGCCATGCTGCTCTGGTCCAGCTCCTTCATCGCCCTCAAACATGTGCTGGAAATCTGGTCCTTCGGTCAGGTGCTCTTCATGCGGATGGGGGTGGCGTCCTGTTGCTGGCTGCTCTGCTACCGCCAGCTTGGCCGCGTCACTTACCAGAAGGGGGATTGGCGCTGGTTGGCCCTGATGGGGGCGCTTGAGCCCTGCCTCTACTTTCTTCTTGAAGTCAACGCCCTGCGTTACACCAGTGCCGGCCAGGCCGGTATGGTCTGTGCCCTGCTTCCCCTGATGGTGGCCCTGGTGGCCTTCGTGCTGCTTGGAGAGCGGGTGAGTCGCCGCCAACTGCTGGGCTTTGCCATCGCCATCGTTGGCATCGCCCTGCTGGGGTTGGGGGAGGGCGCCGACGAGTTCGCTCCCAACGCCCTGCTCGGCAACAGCCTGGAGATGGGCGCCATGCTCTGCGCCGCCACCTATTCCGTGGTATTCAAGAAGCTCTCCAGCCGCTACGGCGTGATGACACTGACGGCGTTGCAGGCCTTCGTCGGCACGCTCTTCTTCGCGCCCTTTGCCTTCAGTGCGCCCTGGCCCGCGAGCTGGGCCTGGCAGGACATGGGGGTCATCCTCTTCCTCGGCGCCTTCGTGACCTTGGGTGCCTACCTGCTCTACAACTGGTCGGTGACCCAGGTGAAGGTGACCCTGGCGGCGGCCTATGTGAACCTCATACCGGTCTTTACCCTGCTGCTCGCCTATCTGCTGCTGGGAGAGACGCTCACGGCCCTGCAATGGGTGGCCTGCGCCGCCGTGCTGGTCGGCATCGGGGTTGGCCAGCTGCCGTCCGGCAGGAAGCGTGCGCAGGCAGTCGCCACCAGGGGATGAGTCGCCGCCATTGGGCTACAGTCTGGGCAGGGAAACACGCTGCCTAAGAAGGAGCCGACCGATGAGCGACATGCACTTGCTGGCCGCTGCCAAAAGCCTGTTGAGCCATCCCCCCTTTACCCTGGCCGATGCCAGAGCCCTGGAGGCGCTGGAAGAGGAGGCTGTGGGGGAGGAGGGGCTCTGTATCGCCGCGCTATGGGACATCGCCCTCGCGCTGGCGGACGAGGAAGCCAGACATTATCTCCTGGGGGATGGCTGAGCGGGTTTCGGGTGGGCGGACAGCAATGACAACGGGGGGCCTGGCCCCCCCGTTGTCATTGGCAGCTGTCGCTCAGATGGAGAGGCTCTTGACGGTGTCCGACACCGAGTTGGCGTCCTCGATGATCTCCTTGATGACATCGGCGATGATGGTGGCCTGCTCCTGACCTGCCACCGCCTTGTCGGAGACGACGGAGACGGTCTGGGTGATCTGGGAGGTGATCTCCGAGTTGTGCTTGATGACGGTGACGATCTCGCTGGTGGAGCTGGAAGTGCGCGCCGCCAGTTGCCTCACCTCGTCGGCCACGACCGCGAATCCCCGTCCCTGTTCCCCGGCGCGGGCCGCCTCGATGGCCGCGTTGAGGGCCAGCAGATTGGTCTGATCCGCGATGCCGCTGATGGTGGAGATGATGGATTCGATGCTCCTGGATTGCTGGTTGAGCTGCTCTATCTGCTTGCTGACCGCATTGACCGAGGTGTTGATGTGAGAGGAGGTGTCGAGCACCCTGTCGATGACCTCCCGCCCCCTGGCAGCGCTCGCGACAGTTTCGCTGGCGATGGCACACGCCTTCTGGGCCACTTCCCGGGTGGAGATGGATTTCTCCACCCGCTCGGTGATGTCGCTCGCCAGCTTGATGATTTTGACCACCTTGCCCTCGTGGTTGAAGATGGGGTTGTAGGTGGCCTCCAGCCAGATCTTCTCCCCGCGGTGACCCAGGCGCATGAAAAGCCCTGACTTGATGTCACCCGAGCCGAGATCCTGCCAGAAATGGGGGTTGTTCTGGTAGAAATCGCTGCCACAGAAGAGGCGATGATGCTTGCCGACCACCTCTTCCAGCCGGTAGCCAAAGCAGTTGAGGAAATTCTGGTTGGCGGTGATGACGGTGCCATCGGGTTGGAAATCAATGACCGCCAGGGACTTGTCCAGCGCTGCCAGAAGGGCCTGGGTGCGCTCCAGAGTGGATTGCTGCTGGGTCACGTCGGAGGCGACCTTGGCGATCCGCACCACCTTGCCGTCGATCACGATGGGGAAATAGGTCGCCTCCAGCCACACGGCCTTGCCGGATTTCGACTGGCGAATAAAGCGGCCGCTGCGGGAGACGCCGTGGCGCAGATCCTGCCACAAGGTCTCGTAATCCCGGGTATTGACGTCGTCGGGGAAGCAGAGGGTGCTGTGATGCTTGCCGATCACCTCGTCACGCTCAAATCCCACGATCTTGAGAAACAGCTCGTTGGCGAAGGTGACCACTCCCGCCGGGGTGAACTGGACGAAGGGGACCTGCAACTGGATAGCCTGTTCAAATGCCCCCAGCTCCACCACCCTTGCCGCTTGCTCACTGGCTTCCTTGCTTGCTTTTTGATTCCAGAACATGACAGCGCTCCTCCATGAGACCCTTGAATGGGATAACGACCAAATATGAGTAAATTAACAATAGCATTGCGTCCTGATGAGTCGTCATCGAACTCAAATTAACTTTTTATTTTTCAATGTTGATAAATGGCTTCTTAATTGTGGGGTCTCGTACAAGGGTTATTTATCTCCTGGGCCGCCCTGGCCCCAGGGAATATTGGCATGAAGGCGCCTCTTTTGGCACTGACTATTCTATATATCGCCTTCATATGAACCCAGTGGCGCGCCATGTGGCCTACATGGGGATTCAATGAGTCTTATATGGGCACAGTGAAATAGGTGGAGGCGGGGATCTGGAAATAGCCGCTATCTGACTCTCTGGTGTGAGAAATAAACGGCCAAGGGTGTGAGTTTTTGGATATGCGGCATGTGTGAACCCGTGACGACATTGCCGCTTCGGTATATTTCCTGTCCCGAAACAGGGAGTGTTTATTTTGCCTGCAAGGTAGAGAGTTTCTGGTTCAGGGACTCAATCTCTTTCTGATATCGGGTAGTGACCGACTGCATCTCTGCCGAGACATTGCGGGATCTTGCCTTGTTCTCCGTGCTCTGGGTCATCTCGTTGTTCATCTTCTGCTTTTTGGCCTCGATCTCGGTGCGCAGCGCCTCGGCCTGGCGTTGTTTCTGGCCGTTCGCCAGGCTCTGCTCTATCTCCCGGGTCTGGTTGGCCGCCTGCTCCACCGCCTCGGGGGAGGGGGTATAGACATTGAGTGCCATGGGTTTGGCGTCGCTGCTGCAGGGGATGTCGCTGAAGGTGATCTGCCCATCGCGGGCGCATTGATAGACAGCCGCCTGGACAACGGGGACGGTGGCAAGCCCCAGGCAGGCGAGAGAGATGACCAGCATGCGTGACATAGACTCCTCCTTGAATCCTCTTCCTTGCACACTAGTACATGGCGCAAGGTCAGACAACGGCCTCGTTCCGGGTGTGACATTCCGGTCCTCACGTTGCCTCTCTCTGGTCCATGGCGGGGTAGATCCCCTGCGCAATGGGTGTGCCATGGCGGCACAAAGGGACGGATCCCTGCCTGTTTCCCCGCAGTTCAACACATCAGAGCACCATAACGGGCCGCAATGAGGTATCTTATGCCCCGATTTCATCCATCAAACGGATAAGAGACAACACATGATCATCAAACCCAAGGTTCGCGGCTTTATCTGCACCACCACCCACCCGGTCGGTTGTGAAGCCAATGTTCGTCGCCAGATCGCTTACACCCAAGCCAAGGGCGCCATCGAGAATGGCCCCAAGAAGGTGCTGGTGATCGGCGCTTCCACCGGCTATGGTCTGGCCTCCCGCATTGCCGCAGCCTTCGGCAGCGGAGCTGCTACCATCGGTGTCTTCTTCGAAAAGCCGAGCTCCGAGACCAAGACGGGCTCCGCCGGCTGGTACAACTCCGCCGCCTTCGACAAGGCCGCCAAAGAGGCCGGCCTCTACGCCAAGAGCATCAATGGCGATGCCTTCTCCCACGAGTGCCGTGCCAAGGTGATCGAGCTCATCAAGCAGGATCTGGGTCAAATCGATCTGGTGGTCTATTCCCTGGCCTCTCCGGTGCGCAAGCTGCCGGACACCGGCGAAGTGGTGCGCTCCGCCCTCAAACCCATCGGCGAGGTCTACACCTCCACCGCCATCGACACCAACAAGGATCAGATCATCACCGCCACCGTCGAGCCGGCGAATGAGGAAGAGATCCAGAGCACCATCACCGTCATGGGCGGCCAGGACTGGGAACTGTGGATGGCGGCTCTGCGCGATGCGGGTGTGCTGGCTGACGGCGCCAAGTCCGTGGCCTACTCCTACATCGGTACCGACCTGACCTGGCCAATCTACTGGCATGGTACCCTGGGCCGAGCCAAGGAAGATCTGGACCGCGCCGCCACCGCCATCCGTGGCGATCTGGCTGCCAAGGGGGGGACCGCCCACGTGGCCGTGCTCAAATCCGTGGTGACCCAGGCCTCCTCTGCCATTCCCGTGATGCCGCTCTACATCTCCATGGCCTTCAAGATCATGAAGGAGAAGGGCATTCACGAGGGCTGCATGGAGCAGGTGGACCGCATGATGCGCACCCGCCTGTACGGCGCCGACATGGCGCTGGACGAGCAGGCCCGCATCCGCATGGATGACTGGGAACTGCGTGAAGACGTGCAGCAGACTTGCCGTGATCTCTGGCCCTCCATCACCACCGAGAACCTCAGTGAACTGACCGACTACACCGGCTACAAGCAGGAGTTCCTGCGCCTGTTCGGTTTCGGTCTGGACGAGGTGGACTACGATGCGGACGTGAATCCGGACGTGCAATTCGACGTGGTCGAGCTGTAAGTCGGTCGTCAGCACAGACAGGGCCCTGCGGGGCCCTGTTTTTTTGCAGCAGACTCAACCTGTTGCCTCAGGTTTATTATCCGCGATCACCTTTTTCCCCGAACAAACCCGCTAGGCTTGCGCTGTCCGGATCACAGACGGCACCGCCGAGGTACGAAAGTCATGACCACATCCCATGAGGCGCCCAAGAAGCGCCAGCTCCCCACGGTTTATACCCTGCTTTTCATCATCATCGCCCTGATGGCGGCCCTCACCTGGGTGCTGCCGGCGGGCAAATACAACTATGTGACGGCCAAGACCCAGCAGCCGGTGGCTGCGGCGGCCGTGGCCGACTACAGCGGTGACGAGCGACTGCTGCCGGTACCCGGCAGTTACACCGAGCTCCCTTCCCAACCCCAGGGGGTATTCGATGTGCTCAAGGCGCCCATCCAGGGCTTTCACAAGGCGGCGGACGTAGCACTGTTCGTACTCATCATCGGCGGCTTTCTGGCGGTGACCATGCAGAGCGGGGCGCTGGATGCCGGGGTCGGGGCCATAGTGCGCACCTTCGCCGGGCGCGAGCGGCTGCTCATCCCGGTGCTGATCGCCCTGTTCGCCCTCGGGGGCTCCACCTTCGGCATGGCGGAGGAGACGGTGGCCTTCTGGGCACTCATCGTGCCGGTGATGATGGCGGCGGGCTTCGATCGCATGGTGGCGGCGGGGCTCATCCTGCTCGGCTCCGGGGTTGGGGTGCTCGCCTCCACCGTCAATCCGTTTGCCACCGGCATCGCCTCCGGCTTTGCGGGTATCCCCATCGGTGAGGGGATAGGGCTGCGGGTCATCCAGTGGCTGCTGCTGGTGATCTTCGCCTCCTGGTTCGTGATGCGCTACGCCAGGCAGGTGCAGCAGGACAAGTCCCGCTCCGTGCTGGCCGACATCGTTTATGACGACGAGTTCTCCCAGATGAAGAGCGGCAACCTCGCCTTCAGCGGCAAGCAGAAGCTCACCATGCTGGTCTTCTTCGGCACCTTCCTGCTGATGATCTATGCGGTGGTGCCCTGGTCCGATCTGGGCATCGATCTGCTGCCCACCCTGGGCTGGTGGTTCGACGAGCTCTCCACCCTCTTCTTCAGCGCCTCCATCCTGATTGCCCTCATCAACCGGATGCCGGAGTCCAACTACGTGGCGACCTTCCTGAACGGGGCGCGGGATCTCATCGGGGTTGCCCTGGTGGTAGCGGTGGCGCGCGGCATCTATGTGGTGATGGAGCACGGCGTCATCATCGACACCATACTGCACTGGGCCGAGGGACTGGTGAGCGGGCTGTCGTCGTCGGTCTTCATCCTGATGGCCTATCTGGTGCACATCATCCTGAGCTTCTTCATTCCCTCCACCTCGGGGCTCGCGACCGTCTCCATGCCGTTGATGGGGCCGCTGGCGGACTTCTCCGGCATCTCGCGGGATCTGGTGATCACCGCCTATCAGTCCGCCTCCGGCTGGATCAACCTGTTCGCCCCCACCGCCGCTCACCTGGTGGCGGGGCTGGCGCTCGCCAGGATCCCCTACGATCGCTTCGTGCGCTGGGTGCTGCCCTTCATCATCGGGGCGGCTCTCATCACCATGGTGGTACTGGTGGCCGGGGCCCTGCTGCACGGCTGATGGCGCGAATAGAAAACGACAGACAACAAAAAGGCTCCCGAGGGAGCCTTTTTCATGAGCCTTGCTTACTGCTTGTAGCCCTTGAGGAAGCGGGCGAGGCGACCGATGGCCTCTTCCAGCTCCTCTTCCCGGGGCAGGAACACCAGGCGGAAGTGATCCGGTGCCGGCCAGTTGAAGCCGGTGCCTTGCACCAGCAGGAGCTTCTCCTGCTGCAGCAGGTCGAACACCATCTTCTGGTCGTCGCGAATGTCGTACACCTTGGGGTCGAGGCGCGGGAACATATAGAGCGCCCCCTTGGGCTTGACGCAGGAGACCCCGGGGATCTCGTTCAAAAGCTCCCAGGCCTTGTCCCGCTGGCGACGCAGGCGACCCCCCGGCAGGATCAGTTCGTTGATGCTCTGGTAGCCCCCAAGGGCGGTCTGGATGGCGTGCTGCATGGGCACGTTGGCACAGAGCCGCATGGAGGCCAGCATCTCCAGCCCCTCGATGTAGCCCTTGGCGCGACCCTTGGGACCGGTGATGACCATCCAGCCCTGGCGGAAGCCACAGGCGCGGTAGGCCTTGGAGAGGCCGTTGAAGGTCACCACCATGACATCGTCGCACAGGGTGCAGACGCTGGTGTGGGAGATGTCGTCGTAGAGGATCTTGTCGTAAATTTCGTCGGCGAAAATGATGAGGTTGTGCTGGCGGGCGATCTCGATCACCTCCAGCAGGAACTCGCTGCCGTAGACGGCGCCGGTCGGGTTGTTGGGGTTGATCAGCACCAGGCCGCGGGTGCGCGGGGTGATGCGGGCGCGGATGTCGTCGAGATCCGGATACCAGTCAGCCCCTTCGTCGCAACGGTAGTGCACCGCATGGCCACCGGAGAGGGTGACGGCCGCGGTCCAGAGCGGGTAGTCGGGGGAGGGCACCAGCATCTCGTCGCCGTTGTTGAGCAGCGCCTGCATCGCCATCACGATGAGCTCGCTCGCACCGTTGCCGATGTAGATGTCGTCGATGTCGACCTTGCGCATCCCTTTTTGCTGGTAGTACTGCATCACCGCCTTGCGGGCCGAGAACAGCCCCTTGGAGTCGCAGTAGCCCTGGCTCTGGGGCATATTGAGGATCACATCCTTGATGATCTCCTCCGGTGCTTCGAAGCCAAACGGGGCCGGATTGCCGATGTTGAGCTTGATGATGCGGTGACCTTCGTCTTCGAGACGGCGAGCTTCTTTGTGCACCGGGCCGCGGATGTCATAGCAGACATCGTCGAGCTTGTGCGACTTGTCGATAGTGAACATGGTGAGCGTGATTCCTTCCCCGTGGGGCGCGTTGGCAGAAAAGCTGTTTTTAGTATCAAATTTCTCTGCCCCTATTCTTCACAGAATTGAATGCTAGAACAATCTAATTTATGGAATAAATCCCTGATATTTACCCCTGAAACAGGGTTGTTGAAATGTTAAATTCAGCATGATCGTTTGCCTCTCTTTGGTAGATCAGTGAAAGATGAGGAGCAGATTCATAAAGCAACATGAGTGTATTGAAATATCTCCCCCATCTGGCACGATTGGCTGGGGTAAAAAAGGCCCCGACCCGTCGGTCTGCCAGGGGAGCACGCAGGCACGGGGGCTCATCTTTCCGCTCTCGAGGTTCACTCATGCAGGCACCCGCCACCGGTCGCTACCGCCATTTCAAGGGGGGCTATTACCAGGTTCTGGCCCTGGCCTTGCACACCGAAACCCAGGAGCAGTTGGTGATCTATCAATCCGAACAGAATGGTCAGGTCTATGCCCGCCCCGTCGCCATGTTCATCGAGTGGATTGAACATCAGGGACAGGTGGTGAGCCGCTTCACGCCGGTGGCCTGAGGCAGGCTTGGCGACATGAAAAAAGGCGCCAGAGGCGCCTTTTTTCATGGTGTCGGGGCTTACAGACCCAGATTGGCTCTGGCATAGGCCTCAAAATCGGTGCAGCCGCCGATGTGCTGCTCATCCAGGAAGATCTGCGGCACAGTGGTGACCGGCTTGCCCGCCTTGGCGGCGAGATCGTCCTTGGTCAGCCCGGCCACGTTGATATCCACGTAGCGGAACTCGAAGTCATCGCGCTCCTCGGTCAGTTGCTCGGCAATCTGCTTGGCACGCACGCAATAGGGGCAACCGGGACGACCAAAAATCTCTACAAACATCTTTTCTCTCCATTAAACAAGCCGTTGAAGAAGGCCATTGAGATGAGGCTGGGCACAGCATAGCCGTGGCGCCCTGTCAGTCAAAGCTGAAAATAGCGATGCTTACGTTCGCCATCTCCGATTGCGCCCACTGTTGATGACGGCGCCGGCATCCCTGTTTCGCCCCAAGGTCGGGGAGTGGAGCTGCCTTGCCGGCAAGACAGCCCGTCGGTCTCACTGCTCGACGATCTGGATGGGTTGCTGCTGGTAGATGCTCTCCAGCACGCCTTTTTCGAAGACGGTCCAGGGCCAGGGCGCCTTGCTGGCGCGGTAGCGCTCGTGGGTCGCCGGATCCTGGGAGAGACCGCGCTGGAACATCACGAAGGCCTTGCGCTGGCCACCGGCGGTGTCGATGAAGCCGGCGAGGTTCGACGTACCTGTGATGGTACCAGTCTTGGCGTGCACCTTGTTCTTCATCATGGGGGCAGTGACGCTGCGTCGCCAGGCCAGGGTGCCGTCCACCTGGGAGCTTGGCAGCAGCTTGATGAAGTCGAGCTCGGCATCGTTCTTCTGGATGAAGTTAAGCACCGACAACATCTGGCGCGCGCTGATGAGATTGTGGGCGGAGAGGCCGGAGCCGTCAGCCAGGGTGGCGTTGCCAAGGTCAATGCCGTGCTTGGTCAGGATGGCGCGCACCGCCATGGTGCCGCTGCGATAGCTGCCCGGCTTGTTGTAGTAGTGACGCCCCACGGTTTTGAGGAAGGTATCGGCGTAGAGGTTGTCGGACTTTTTCAACATCTTGGCGAGCATCACCGGCAGGGAGACAGAGTAGTGGGTCGCCAGGGTCTGGGCACCGACAGGGGCCTGATGGGTGACCCGCAGCAGGCCGTCGTGGCTGATCCCGGCGCGGTTCATGGCCCAGCGGATGTTGTCCCAGCCCCAGGCCTCCACGTCATGGATGGCAAAGCGCAGCCCTTGTGGCTCCTTGTTCGGGGTGATGCAGCCCTTGAGCTCGTAGAAGTTGCCCTTGGCCATGTCTACTTCCAGAGCGCAGAACTGGCGCGCCATGTCGCCATAGCTCATCACCTCCACGTTGTCGGCGCCGATGCCGATGGGCACGCCGGTGGCCACGTTGCCCACCGCAGGCTTGCCAATCTGGGTGGCGGTGATGGTGCCGTAGGCGCAGTTCTTGTCGATGATGACCGAGGAGACGGGGGCGGCGAAGCAGAGGGTCTGATCCCCCCAGGACCAGCCGTTGCCACGCTCATAGCCGTTGTAGGCACCGGTGTTGACATAGACGTTGCCCTGAACGCGGGTGACGCCCAACTGCTTGAACAGGGCAACCAGATCCATGCGCGACAGGGTCGGGTCGCCCACGAAGTTGATCCAGATGTCGCCGTTGATGGTAGTGCCCTGTTTGGCGCCGGGCTGGGCCTGGATGTCGGTGGCGAAACGGAAGTCTGCGCCGAGTTCGAGGCGGGCGGCGAGCGCGGTGAGCACCTTCATGGTGGAAGCGGGGGCTATCATGTCATCGGCGTGACGGGCAAATTCCACCCCATTGTTGCCCTGTACGATGACGGCGTACTGGCCCCCCTTGGGCGGGGTCAGCGGGGCGGCCTGGACCGCCAGAGAAAAGAGAGCACAAAAACCAATCAACAGCCGCTGCATAGGATCCTCTAACTGAACGAAAGGGCGGCATCAGAAACCGCCCCGATAATCAAACCGGGTGACTGCCGGGTATCGCCTGCCATGGGGTCAGGCCGGGGCGTTGGCAGTCCGGTAACGCCCCTCGTAATCGAATATTTTTTCCTTCACCTGCCAGAAGCGTCCCGACTTGCGGGCAATGACGAAATCCGGGTGACGGAACTGGTCTGCCGCGAGCATCACGCTCGCCAGGGTAGTGAATTCGGGCTCCAGGCCCGGGGCGGGCCAATGATGACGCACAAAGCGTTGTTGAAACAAGCGCTGTGCACCCCGGGAGTGAAAGGGGAAGTACTCCGTCAGGGTCAGGCCATCCTCGTCGTGGTAGGTCACCTCCAGCCGCTCCCCCTGCTTGCCGCGCCCAGGGCTCAGGGTCAAACCGGCGCAGCGGATCACCATGCAGTCCTTGAGATTGAGGGCCTCCTTGAGCTTGTCGTCAGGGTCCACCAGCAGCTGGTCACAGCTCTGGCAGCGGCGGGCGGCGATGTCGTTTTCAGCGCCGCATCCAGGGCAGATCTTGGCGCGAAAGCGGTAGTCGCACTCCTCGCGGTTGCCCTCGTCATCTTCAAACAGTCCCTGACAGCGGCGGCCGTAGTGCTCGATCACCTTGCCATCCTCGTCGGTCTTGCCCCAGAAGGTGTTGGCAAAGCCGCAGGCGGGGCAGGGTACCTGAACCGGCTCGGTACCGGCGTGGGGCCTGGGCTCCCCCACCTCGGGGGCAAACAGGTTGAAGTTGTTGCCTGCGTAGTCGAGCACCAGGCAATCGCTCTTGCCGGGTGAGAGGCGCAGGCCCCGTCCCACAATCTGCTGATAGAGCGACACCGATTCGGTGGGACGCAGCATCACGATGAGGTCGACGTGGGGGGCATCAAAACCGGTGGTGAGCACTGCTACGTTGACCAGAAACTTGAGCTCGCGCGCCTTGAAGGCACTGATTAGAGCGTCGCGCTCCGGTCCCGGCGTCTCGCCGGTGACGAGGGCGGCCTGCTGGCCTCTGGCACCGAGCAGGCCATGAATTTCCCGGGCATGCTCGACGGTGGCGGCGAAGATCATCACCCCTTGCCGGTCGGCGGTATACTCCAGCACCTGGCTCAGGATATGGGGGGTGACCCGCTCCTGGCGCCTGATCTCGCCGTTGAGCTGCGCCTCGCTGAACAGGCCGTTCTCCCGCGGCACCAGCTTGCTGAAGTCGTAGTGGACGATGGGGGCGTCCACCAGACGCGGCGGGGTCAGGTAGCCGTTTTTCACCATAAAGCGCAGGGGCAGTTCGAACACGCAGTCACCAAAGAGCCGCTCGCCGTGGCTCTTGACCATGCCGTGGTAGTGGCGCCGGTAGATCCAGCCCAGCCCCAGCCGATAGGGGGTGGCGGTGAGCCCGAGGATCTTGAGGGCAGGGTTGGCGGCCTTGAGATGCTCGATCACCTGATGGTATTGGCTGTCGTCATCGAGCGAGACCCGGTGGCACTCGTCGATGATGAGCAGCGAAAAAGCCCCGTCGAAGGCATCCAGATTGCGCGCCACCGACTGCACCGAGCCAAACACCACCTGGGCGCTCGCCTCCTTGCGATCCAGCCCGGCGGCGAAGATGTCGGCCTTGAGCCCCCACGCCTCGTACTTGGCGTGGTTCTGCTCCACCAGCTCCTTGACGTGGGCCAGCACCAGCACCCGGCCACGGGCCTTGCGGGCCAGTTCGGCGATCACCAGGCTCTTGCCGGCCCCGGTGGGCAGTACCACCACGGCGGGATCCGGGTGTTTGCGAAAGTGGCTGATGACGGCGTTGACCGCGTCGGTTTGATAGGGTCTGAGGACGAACATGGGGAGACTGGCCGGTGCGAGGTGGCGCCATTATAGGGATCTTGCGCGCAAAATGCAGCGGGCAGGGCGCCATCCCAAATGAAACGGGCCAGCATCAGGCTGGCCCGTTGGCAATAAGCAGATTTGCTTAGTGGAAGGGGAACAGGTAGTTGAGCCAGCTACCCATGCGCATCAGGATCTTGCGCATGATGGCCACGTGGTGGAAGTGCTCGGTATAGATGGCGGCCTGACCGCTGGAACCCGCGATCACCTGGTAGTTTGCCCACTCGGGATCGGTGATCTCGAGCACGATGGGCAGGCGACCCGGTACCTGGGCCGAAGTCTGATCGATAAGACCCGCCTGTGCCTGGATATTGCCCGGTGCCATGGCCGGGATAACGGACTGCACCTTGGCCTTGAAGATGCGACCCGGGATGCCGTCGAGCACGACTTCGGCCTCGTCACCCGCCTTGAGCCGCTGCATGCTGTTCTGCCAGAACCAGCCGACATAGGCATTGGCATCTTCATGAATGAAGGTCATCACGGGGCGGAACATGAAGGGGGCGGCAATCATGCCCGGGCGCAATGCCAGTTGCACGACATGACCGTCACTCGGGGCGTAGACCACGGTCTGCTCCAGATCGTACTTGGCGATGTTGAGCTGGGCACTCAGGTCATTGAGGGTTGCTTTCTGCTGATCAATCTGGGCGACGATGTCATCCACGTTGGCCTGGGTGACGTCGAGGTCGCGCTGTTTGCCGATGCCCCGTCGCATCAGCTCCTGGGCGCGATCCCTGTCCAGGGTGGCGGAGCGCAGGCGGGCGTCCAGAGCCTTCAGAAAATCGGTGTTGGAGGCGAGGCGCGACGTCAGGCTGGCGACCTTCTCCTGGAAGGGCTCAGCGTCGATGCGAAACAGCACATCCCCTTTCTTGACCGGCTGGTTGGGCTTGACCGGGACGTCGGTGACACGTCCCTTGACCAGGGGCACGACCGGGGTGGAGACATAATAGTTGCGAGCCAGCTCGGAATAGGGGTGGTTGTAGTTCATCAGCATGATGAGTGTGCCGATGATGATGACGCCACCTAGCACGGCGGTCGGCACGGTCCACTTGTTGAGCGGGATCTTGAAGATCTTGAAAATACCTATGCAGAGGGCCGTATAGGTGAGAATAAGTAGCAGGTCCATGGGGCGTTACCTATTTGTCGGTCTGTTCGAGCGTGGTCATGCGAGCCTGCAGTGCTGCCAGCTCCTCTTTGAGTGCGCTGATCTCTGTCTCGTCATGTTGTAGGCGTTGCGAGAAGCCCCAGCCGCGATCGGGGCGATAAATCGTGGCCCAGATCCAGAGGAAGGGCCAGAGCACGTGCAGGGTGAACAGGCTGACCCAGCCTGCCACGTGAATGGCGTCCTGGTGGGGGTGATTACGGTGCTTGGCAATTTCATATGGAATATCGTGAATGACGATAATGCCATCTTAAATGCGAAAGGGGACTCCCTCCGACGTAGGTGGGAGGGGAATTTCGCCGGGGCGTCAGCCCCGCTGGTTTTGAATGTATTGCTTGATCACCTCCAACGGTGCTCCGCCGCAAGAGCCCGCAAAGTAAGAGCGTGACCAGAGTACGGGTTTGCTGTAAGCACCTCTCAAGTCCAGAAATTCATTACGCAGTCGCCTTGATGTGACCGCCTTTAACGAGTTCACCAGTACCGATAGCTGCACCGTTGGCGCGTACTCTATCAGCATGTGAACATGATCAGCCTCTCCGTCACACTCTTTCAGTTCCGCACCAAAATCTCTGCAAACCTCTGCCGCACACTGACTGAAGGAGGCGTGATACAGTTCCCCCAATATCGGCTTTCGATACTTGGTGATAAACACCAAATGTACGTGCAAAACGTAGGCCTCATGACGTGATTTATTAATTTTAGTGAATTGCATTCTGTCACTCAATCGGGCTTAATAGATATGGCAATAATGCTACACACTGAGCGCTAAATGCAAATTCTGAAAGCCTACAAATTCCGACTCGAACCGACCGAACAACAAGCGCAACGC
>NZ_JAGKRI010000297.1:0-337 GCF_017939255.1 Aeromonas sp. Prich7-2 | reverse complement strand
GGTGCCTCGGGTCGCCGATGAGCTCGGCGCCCAGGGTGGCCAGCGGCGGCGGGTGGGTGATCTGGTGCGCGGTGGGCCCCGGGCTGGTGTCGGGATCTGGTGCCTCGGGTCGCCGATGAGCTCGGCGCCCAGGGTGGCCACCGGCGGCGGTTGGGTGATCTGGTGCGCAGTGGGCCCCCGGACCGGTGCCGGGATCCGGTGCCTCGGGTCGCCGATGAGCTCGGCGCCCAGGGTGGCCAGCGGCGGCGGGTGGGTGATCTGGTGCGCGGTGGGCCCCGGGCTGGTGTCGGGATCTGGTGCCTCGGGTCGCCGATGAGCTCGGCGCCCAGGGTGGCCA
>NZ_JAGKRI010000296.1:0-307 GCF_017939255.1 Aeromonas sp. Prich7-2 | reverse complement strand
CGACCTGTCCGTCTCGCAGTTAAGCTGGCTTATGCCATTGCACTAACCTCCTGATGTCCGACCAGGATTAGCCAACCTTCGTGCTCCTCCGTTACTCTTTGGGAGGAGACCGCCCCAGTCAAACTACCCACCAGGCACTGTCCGCGGCCCAGATTCATGGGCCTGCGTTAGAACATCAAACATACAAGGGTGGTATTTCAAGGACGGCTCCAGCGCAACTGGCGTCACGCCTTCAAAGCCTCCCACCTATCCTACACATGTAGGTTCAATGTTCAGTGCCAAGCTGTAGTAAAGGTTCACGGGGTCT
>NZ_JAGKRI010000295.1:0-293 GCF_017939255.1 Aeromonas sp. Prich7-2 | reverse complement strand
TCCATCAACTCGCTGGCCGGGAAGCGCAGCGGGTCGGTGAGCGAGGTCAGCACCTGCCGCTCCTTGCCGTTTACCGTCCGGGTCAGCAGCCGGGCTTCGAACTGCTCCGGCAACTCGCTCCACTTCTTCTTGGCCTGCGGACTGGCACTGAGGCGTACCAGCACATCCTGCCGCCCCAGCTTGCGGATGACCTCGTATTGAGCCCCCTTTTTCAGCGGAATAAGCCAGTGACGCGCTACGCCCTGGCGTTGCCAGGCATGGAGTAACCCCAGTGAGTAGAAGCCCTTATCGAA
>NZ_JAGKRI010000044.1:0-6012 GCF_017939255.1 Aeromonas sp. Prich7-2 | reverse complement strand
CGGAGGTTGGCGGAGTTGCGGGGCTGCATAGGCGTCATGTTCATAGAAAAACGCCCCAGGCCATCGAGACCCAGGGCGGTGAAGATATCAAAGACCCGTTTTCCGGTAAATCGCAATGCGGCTCCGCTTAAGTGAACAGCATTGCGCTCGATGAGCGGGGCTTTTTTATAGGCTTCAATCTGTCTGTTTGCATCATCCGGACGACAGGCCAGGTGTCTAAGCCAGCCAGTAACGGGGATCGTCATCCCCGCCCCTTCCGATGCCGCTCAGCGAAGGCTTAACCGCCGACGGCAATACGCTTCATGTCCTTCATGTAACCACGCAGGGTCTGGCCGATCTTCTCGATCGGGTGGTTGCGGGTCGCTTCGTTGGCAGCCAGCAGGGCCAGGTTGTCCACCGCCTTGCTCTCGGCACGGGCACTGCCCAGGTCCCCTGCTTGCAGGGTCGGCATGAAGTGCTCACGCAGCAGCGGCACGGCGGCGTTGGCGAACAGGTAGTTGCCGTACTCCGCGGTGTCGGAGATGACCACGTTCATCTCGTACAGACGCTTGCGGGCGACGGTGTTGGCGATCAGCGGCAGCTCGTGCAGAGACTCGTAGTAGGCAGACTCTTCATAGATACCGGAGGCCACCATGGTTTCGAACGCCAGCTCCACACCCGCCTTGACCATGGCCACCATGACCACGCCATTGTCGAAGTACTCCTGCTCGGCGATCTTGCCGGCATAGGCAGGGGCATTCTCGAAGGCGGACTTGCCGGTCTCTTCGCGCCAACCGAACAGCTTGGCATCGTCTTCGGCCCAGTCAGCCATCATGCCGCGGGAGAACTCGCCGGCGATGATGTCATCCATGTGCTTCTCGAACAGCGGACGCATCAGGGTGCGCAGTTGCTCGGAGAGCTCGAAGGCACGCAGCTTGGCCGGGTTGGAGAGGCGGTCCATCATCAAGCTGATGCCGCCCTGCTTCAGGGCCTCGGTGATGGTCTCCCAGCCGAACTGGATCAGCTTGCCGGCATAGGCCGGGTCGGTGCCCTCGGCAACCAGCTTGTCGTAGCAGAGCAGGGAACCGGCCTGCAGCATGCCGCACAGAATGGTCTGCTCGCCCATCAGGTCGGATTTCACTTCCGCGACGAAGGAGGATTCCAGCACGCCGGCACGGTCACCACCGGTAGCAGAGGCCCACGCCTTGGCGATGGCCATGCCCTCGCCCTGGGGATCGTTCTCCGGGTGGACGGCGATCAGGGTCGGTACGCCGAAGCCACGCTTGTACTCTTCACGCACTTCGGTACCCGGGCACTTGGGCGCCACCATCACGACGGTAATGTCGGAACGGATCTGCTGACCCTCTTCCACCACGTTGAAGCCGTGGGAGTAGCCCAGCGCGGCGCCCTGCTTCATCAGCGGCATTACGGTTTTGACGACGTCGGAGTGCTGCTTGTCCGGAGTCAGGTTCAGCACCAGATCGGCGGTCGGGATCAGCTCTTCATAGGTGCCGACCACGAAGCCGTTGTCGGTGGCCTTCTGCCAGGAGGCGCGCTTCTCGGTGATGGCGGCCTTGCGCAGGGCGTAGGAGATGTCCAACCCGGAGTCGCGCATGTTCAGACCCTGGTTCAGGCCCTGGGCGCCACAGCCCACAATCACCACCTTCTTGCCCTTCAGCACGTTGCAGCCGTCCGCGAACTCTTCGCGCTGCATGAAACGACACTTGCCCAACTGGGCCAACTGCTGACGCAGGTTCAAGGTGTTGAAATAGTTAGCCATGGTGATTGCTCCGTTCGATTGATTCCATGCCGGATGGCGGCGTTGTCAAAACCACTATAGCGCGGGACACTTATTGCCTGAACTGATATATTCGAAACAGTACGTTGCAGGAATTGAAATGTGATTTCCCGCAATCTCCCGCCGCCGAGCCATCGTGCTACAGGGCGCCTGACAACGCCGCAGGAATAAAAAGATGGACCTTCGCAATCTCGAACTGTTTCTCCACCTCGCCGACTCCCTCCACTTCGGCAAAAGCGCCGATGCCATGGCGGTCAGCCCCTCCACCCTGAGCCGCGCCATCCAGCGACTGGAACAGGAGACCGGCTGCGTGCTGTTCGAGCGGGACAACCGCTCGGTGCGGCTCACCCCTGCTGGTGACAAGCTGCGGGAGTTTGGCGGTGCCTTGCTGCAGGAGTGGCGCCAACTCAAACAGGAGCTCAAGCGCAGCGACGAGCCGCTGCAAGGGCGGCTGCGGGTGTTCTGTTCGGTTACCGCCAGCTACTTTCTGCTGCCCGAGGTACTGGAGCGCTTTCGCCGCCGCTACCCCCAGCTGGAGATCAAGCTGGAGACCGGCGACCCGGCACTGGCAGTGGACAAGATCCTGGCTGACGAAGCCGATCTCGCCATCGCAGCGAGGCCGGATGCGCTCTCGTCCAAGCTGGAATTCGCCAGCCTGCAACAAGTCCCTCTGGTGTTCATCGCCCCCCGCAATGCCCCCCAGCAGGGTCAGTGGTTCCCCCAGGGCGAACCTGACTGGGAGCGCCTGCCGCTGATCCTCTCCGAACAGGGGCTGGCCCGAAAGCGTTGTGATCAATGGTTTCGCAACAAGGGGATAGCTCCCAACATCTATGCAGAAGTGGCGGGCAACGAGGGCATCGTCGCCATGGTGGCCCTCGGCTTCGGTGTGGGTGTCGTGCCTGCCGCCGTCATCGATCACAGCCCCATGGGGGACAAGGTGCGTGTGGTCGAGCCCAAACCGGCGCTCAAGGCGTTCGACGTCGGCATCGCCGTGCTCAAGAAGCGGCTTGAAGAGCCGCTGATCCGCGCCTTCTGGGACACCGCACGCGGCCAGGGAGGCCTTCGCTGATCCGGCAGGCGTCGGAGCCACAGTGAGTGTCAAATGTATCAGTATGAAAGTGGGGGAGAAGAGGGGACACTGGCCGGCACCATCCAGCCACCATCAAGGAATAGAGCGTGAGCCAGCATCTTGTCGAAATCCGCAGTGCCATCCTGTTCGCAGAATATCTGCAAAGCCTCGGGGTCCAGCGCCATGAACTCGATCGGGAGCAGGAGATCTATCTCCAGGACAGGCACCTCGCCACGGTGCAATGCATTCAGGGGGAGCTGCGCTTTTATCTGCGCGCCAGCGCACTGGCCAGATCGTGATCCGCAATCGGTCACAGAACCCGCACGCAAAGCGTATTAGACTGGCACCATCCGCCCCCCTCGCCCCGGGGGGCCACCACGAGGAGTGCCCATGAAACAAAGCGGCCTGGATCGGCTCTTCAAACCTCACTCGATCGCCGTCATCGGCGCCTCCAGTGATCCGCAGAAAGCAGGCCATGTGGTCATCCGGCACCTGCTGGCGGGTCAGTTCCAGGGCCCTATACTACCCGTAGCCCCCCGCAGCCAGGCCATCGCTGGCGTGCTCGCCTATCCGGACATAGAGAGCCTTCCCCTCTCCCCCGATCTCGCCATCGTCTGTACCCGGCGCGAACGGGTACTGCCGCTCATCGAGGAGCTCGGCAAGAAAGGAACCGGAGCCGCCATCATACTGGCCGCCCAGTTCTCCACTGACGAGCGCCTGCGGCTCAAGCATCTGTGCCAGCAATACGGCATCCGGCTGCTCGGCCCCAACAGCATGGGCATGCTGCTCCCCGGGCAGGGTATCAACGCCAGCTTTTCCCCCATTGCAGCGACTCCGGGACAGGTGGCGTTTCTCTCCCAGTCGGCAGCGGTCAGCACCACCATCCTGGATTGGGCCAAGCAGCGCGAAATCGGCTTCTCGGCTTTCATCTCCCTGGGCGATCATTGCGACATCGACTTTGGCCAACTGCTGGATCAGCTCTCCCGGGACGGGACGACCCGCGCCATCCTGATCTACATGGACAAGCTGCACGATGCCAGGCACTTTCTCTCCGCCGCCCGTGCCGCCTCGCGTAACAAACCCATCCTGATCCTCAAGAGCGGTCGGCACGACCCGGCCAACGGTCTCGACAATGTCTATGATGCCGCCATCCGCCGGGCTGGCATGCTGCGCGTCCGGGATACCCACGAACTGTTTGCCACTGTCGAGACCCTGAGCCACTCCCTGACCCTCAAGGGGGAGCGGCTCGCCATCCTCTCCAACGGGCGCGGTCTCGCCAACATGGCCGCAGACGTACTGCTGTCTCGGGGAGGCAAGCTGGCGATGCCACCCCTCGACATCGGCAGCGATGCAGATATCGAGGCCTACAAGAGTGCACTCGAGACGCTGCTCCAAGGGGACAGTGCCGATGCCATCCTGCTGATCCATGCACCGTCCCTCACCGCCCGAGGTGTCACCCTCGCCAGCAACCTGATCGACTTCATCAAGCAGCATCCCAGGGCCAGACGATTCAACATACTGACCAACTGGGCAGGCGAATACTCCGCCCAAGAGGGGAGACGCCTGTTCAACGAGGCGGGTATCCCGACCTATCGCACCCCGGAAAGCGCCGTCACGGCCTTCATGCACATGGTGGAATATCGCCGCAACCAGAAACAGTTGATGGAAACACCGGCCTCCCTGCAGGGCGACAGGCTCGATGTCGAGCGCTGCCAGCAGCTCCTTGGGCAAGCGCTGGACCGCCAGCAGCGGGTGCTGGACACCCACCTGGCCCATCCCATCTTGCAGGCAGCCGGGCTATCCACCCTCGCGACCTGGATCGTTTCCGATGCCATCGAGGCCGCACTGACTGCAGAACAGATTGGCTACCCCGTAGCGGTGAAGCTGCGATCTCCCGACATCGCCCACAAATCCGATGTACACGGTGTCATGCTGAACCTACGCACCTCGGCGGAAGTCGCCCAGGCGGCGGATGCCATTCTGGACAGGGTACGTCAGCACGATCCTGGCGCCCGCATAGAAGGGCTTCTGGTACAACGCATGGCACGCCGCAGCGGGGGTCTGGAGCTACGGATCCGCTTGCAGCAGGATCCTGTCTTCGGCCCCGTCATCCTGCTCGGGGAATCCGGCGCCGAGCCCCGCGACATGGTCGCGGCTCTTCCTCCCCTCAACCAGGCACTGGCTCGCTACCAGATCATTGGTGCCCTCAAGGATGGCAAGATCCGTGAGCAGGCCAGTCCGGTACGGCTCGATATCGACGCCCTCGGCCAGGTGCTGTGCCAGCTCTCCGAGCTGCTGCTGGCCTTCCCCGAGATACAAGAACTGGATCTGCACCCGCTGCAGGCCTGTGGCGAAGAGATGGTGATCCTGGATGCCCGGCTCGTCTTGGCAGAGCGAGGACAACAAGTGCTGCCACTGGCCATTCGCCCCTATCCCACCGAGCTGGAAGAGGGTGCCTGGCTGAAAGATCAGAGTCATGTGCTGCTGCGCCCCATCCGCCCCGAAGACGAGCCGGCCCACAAGCAGTTCGTGCGGCAGGTGTCTGATGAAGACAGGTACAAACGCTTTTTCGCCGACGTGGGGGAGCTGGGACATGAGGAGCTGGCCCGCATGACCCAGATCGATTATGACCGGGAAATGGCCTTCGTCGCCGTGGGTCAGGACGGCCCTTTCAGCCAGCAGATCCTGGGAGTGGTGCGAGCCATTGCCAGCCCGGATCAATCGGATGCGGAGTTTGCCATCCTGGTCCGCTCGGACTTGAAAGGGCTCGGACTCGGCAAGTTGATGATGGAAAAGATCGTGCGCTATGCCAGAGAGCGTGGCATAGGCCAGCTCTCTGGCATGACCATGCCCAGCAATCGCGGCATGATCAATCTGGCCAAACGGCTCGGTTTCAAGATCGATATTCAGCTGGAAGATGGGATAGTCAACATGGAGCTGCCCTGCGCTGATCAGGTTGTATAACGATACAATCGTGGTGGTAAATCAACCAGATATGGATGGATAACGTGAATTTCAGGCAATAAAAAAGGTTCATCGCGGCTTTCCGGGGAAGGCCGCCTTGATTTTCAGAAAAAAGTATTCTGAGTCCCTAAATCCATATGCCATACGCTTTATCACTTTGATCTTGTTGTTCACCCCTTCCAGCACACTCGTGTGCATCGGG
>NZ_JAGKRI010000294.1:15975-21030 GCF_017939255.1 Aeromonas sp. Prich7-2 | reverse complement strand
GTGTGCTAACGCCAGGAATCGCATGCGTTTCCTGGCGTTGGTTTCTGCCTTGGCGAGGGCCAAGAAATCGATTGGATCGGACATACTGAGTACAGTGAAACCAGAATAGAGCAATTAGATCACATCTTTAATCTGATTGGTATAACCGGGCAAACAGACGGATGGAGGCGATTTCGTACAGAGCATCTTCCATCGCGCCATCGCTCAGGTTGTACCAATGCTGCATGCAGTGAATGCGTAGCATGGTTTCCAGCGGATAAGGTCGCCGGCCACTACCAGCCTTGGGGTAAAACGGCTCGATGACTTCCACCATGTTTTGCCATGGCAGAATCTGCTCCATGCGGGACAAGAAAATCTCTTTTCTGGTCTGACGGCGCTTACTGCTGAATTCACTGTCAGCGAAGGTAAGTTGATGACTCATGATGAACCCTGTTCCATGGCTCCAGATGACAAACATGATCTCATATCAGGGACTTGTTCACACCTTCCCTTGATGAGGTCTGTTGCATAGGTGCGACAATCTGCTCTCGTCACGGGGTGGGCGAGGGGGGGGCTGTGAGATAACAACCCGCCCGATCTGTGCTCCGAACAGGCTGGATACGGTTACCGAGGTGCAATGCGCTGCGCTTGGTGCACCCTACGCCTGTTAACCGGCGTCGGTGCCGCGGGTTGGGTGTTGCCCCCTGTTGTTCGCTGAGGTGAGCCCGTTTGTCCAGGCCGCGAGGCAGGACGCCGAGCGAGCGCCGCTGGGCCAGGGAAGGCCCATCGGCGCGTGCCGTGGGACAAACGGGTGAACCGAGGGAACCCGACGCAGGAGGGCGAACAAGCGGGGGAGAAGACCTTTGGTGACTTTGGGTCTTTCCAAAGTCACTCGCCCAGCCGCGCAGCGGTAGCGAAACCCCGTCGAGGACGGAGTCCTCGCGTCCTGCGCGGCGAAGCCGTGCCATTGAGGCGTGGGGCGGCATTCGCCAGGCAATGACGTTACCCACCCCTCACCCTGACCCTCTCCCCCAAGGGGAGAGGGGAGCAAACCGAAGTCGCTGAGGCTGGCGGGCGAAATTCCGTCGAGGGCAGCGCCCTCGCGTCCTGCATGGCGAAGCCATGCCATTCACACGTGGTACGACATTGCACCAGGCAATGACGTTACCGACCCCTCACCCTAGCCCTCTCCCGCAAGGGGAGAGGGGACAAAGCCGAAACCCCATAGAGGACGGAGTCCTCGCGTCCTGCGCGGCGAAGCCGTGCCATTGAGGCGTGGGGCAGCATTCGCCAGGCAATGCCGTTACCCACCCCTCACCCTGACCCTCTCCCCCAAGGGAAGAGGGGATCAAACCGAAGTCGCCGAGGCTGGCGGGCGGAACCCTGTCGAGGACGGAGTCCTCGCGTCCTGCGCGGCGAAGCCGTGCCATTCAGGCGTGGGGCGGCATTGCATCAGGCAATGCCGTTACCCACCCCTCACCCTAACCCTCTCCCCCAAGGGGAGAGGGGATCAAGCCGAAGTCTCCGAGGTTGGCGGGCGAAACCCCGTCGAGGGCCGCGTCCTCGTGTCCTGCACGGCGAAGCCGTGCCATTGAGGCGTGGGGCGGCATTCGCCATGCAATGATGTTACCGACCCCTCACCCTGACCCTCTCCCTCAAGGGGAGAGGGGATGGTGACCGTGGGCGAATACGCGGCGGGAATCGACCCGGCACCCAGGGGCGAGGGCAGAGTTGTGCCCCTGTGTTTCGCATGGCGACGCCGCTTGGGGGCCGGTTATGCCAAAATGTGAACAAATCGATCTTTCCCCCGGTCAATCGCGGTCTGCCGCTTGTCGGGCCCGCCCCGAGTTGGCTAAGGTAGTCGCCCATCAGATGCACGCAGTAGTGGAGGTAGGCATGGATAAAATTTTGCTGGCGCTCTCGGAGCAGATGATAAACGCGCGGGATCTGGAGAGCCTGACCCGCCCCTTGCTGGAGATGCTGGCGTCGGTGACCGGGCTGGAGTCGACCTATCTCACCGAGATTGACCTCGGGCAAAGCACCCAGCATGTCCGTTATGCCCGCAATGTGGCCGGGCTGCAGATCCCCGAGGGGATGACGGTGGAGTGGAGCGATACCCTGTGTCGCCGTGCCATCGACGAAGAGATTGGTTACACCGATGACGTCGCCGCTCTGTGGGGGGACTCCCAGGCGGCCAGCGAGCTCGGCATTCGCTCCTATCTGAGCAGCCCGGTTCGCACCTCGACCGGCTCCCTCTATGGCACCCTGTGCGGTGCCAGTACCGAACAAAAACCCGCGGTGGCGGGGGCGCAGCAGCTCATCGCCTTCTTCGCGCACTTGATTGCCGAACAGGTGGAGCGGGAGCAACTGCTGCGGCAATTGCAGCAGGCCAACGACGAGCTCTCGCGCTTGGCCCTCTCCGATCCCCTCACCGGGCTCCCCAACCGCCGCGCCCTGATGCTCGAACTCACCCGCTTGTTCTCCCTGTCGGAGAGGGCGGGGCATCCGGTGCTCATCGCCTTTGTGGATCTCGATGGCTTCAAGGCCATCAACGACGAGTATGGCCACGAGGCGGGGGACAGGCTGCTCACCGCCATGGCGCGGCAACTGGGGGAGACCCTGCGTGGCGGCGATCTGCTGGCCCGTTTTGGGGGGGACGAGTTCGTGGCCGTGGGCATGGGGCCTTTCCCGGCCTCCGACACGCTGGATGGGGCGGTGTCAGCGTTTCGCCAGCGCCTGTTCGAGCACAGCGTGCTGTCACTGCCGGTGGGGGACAAGGTGATCCACTATCCCGGTGCCAGCGTGGGGGCGGTGGCCGTGATGCCGGCCGAGGTCAGCGTCGAGGAGGCGCTGAACCGGGCGATGCGAGCATGTATGCGGTCAAGCGCCAGCGCCGGGCCGCAGGGGAGGGCGGGAACCCGCCTCCTTCCAGTCAGGTGTCTGCCCCGCGATAGGAGCGGGGCGGGTTGAGAGGGCACAGGGTGGCGCGTCCACCCGGGTGCCAGTCTGTTTTCCCTTTTATCAGTTCGGAGCCCATACCATGGTTCATCTTCTTGTCCGCCGTGTGCGCGCCCTGGCCGGGCGGGCGGCCACCCTGGTGGCCGGACTCTGCGAGTTTCAGCAGCGCATCTGGGTGGTCAGCATCGTCAAGGAGTCCTACACAGATACCTTCGTGGTCAACGAAGGGGGCTTCGAGGAGCCCTTGCAATGGATGCGTCGCAAGGGCTACAGCGCCGAGATGCTGGCCAGGGTGGAAGCCATGGCCCGATCCCAGGTGCTCCAGCTCGAGTGCGCCGGGCAGCATCACCGTCTGATGCGGGTGAAATAGGGGCGAAGCCGCCCCCGGATGGCCTGCGCGGCACCGCCGCCCGGGCATTGACCACATATCCTGCCGCCCTCTTCGTGTCAGACGTGGCAAATGGGTCGCCAGTTATGATTTTTACGTGGTTCTCTCCGGTTTCAGACCGCCGGAGTAGACGCAAATAGCGGAGTTGTAGCTGTTGAAGGTGACCGCGTAGTTGAAATCGCAGAAATAGGCCGGGTGCTTGGTGGCGACAATGTCCCCCGCCTTGCATTTGTCCTGCATCCCCTCCACCAGGGTGTCGTTGTTTGACCCGAGACAGGCCTTGCCGGTGGTCTTGTCACCGCCGCAGGCCATCAGAAGGGCGCAGACCGAGAGACTCATCAACCATCTTAAATGCGAAAGGGGACTCCCTCCGACGTAGGTGGGAGGGGAATTTCGCCGGGGCGTCAGCCCCGCTGGTTTTGAATGTATTGCTTGATCACCTCCAACGGTGCTCCGCCGCAAGAGCCCGCAAAGTAAGAGCGTGACCAGAGTACGGGTTTGCTGTAAGCACCTCTCAAGTCCAGAAATTCATTACGCAGTCGCCTTGATGTGACCGCCTTTAACGAGTTCACCAGTACCGATAGCTGCACCGTTGGCGCGTACTCTATCAGCATGTGAACATGATCAGCCTCTCCGTCACACTCTTTCAGTTCCGCACCAAAATCTCTGCAAACCTCTGCCGCACACTGACCGAAGGGGGCGTGATGCAGATCCCCCAGTATCGGCTTTCGATACTTGGTGATAAACACCAAATGTACGTGCAAAATGTAGGCCGCATGGCGTGATTTATTAATTTTAGTGAATTGCATTCTGTCACTCAATCGGGCTTAATAGATATGGCAATAATGCTACACACTGAGCGCTAAATGCAAATTCTGAAAGCCTACAAATTCCGACTCGAACCGACCGAACAACAAGCGCAACGCCTGCGCCAGTTGGGCGGTTGTGCTCGTTATGTCTGGAATCACGGGCTGGCAGAGACAAAGCGCATTCTGGATGCTGGCGAAAAACTGCCTTCTGCCTTTGAGCTGAACCGGATGCTCACCAGTTGGAAGAAAGACCCAGAAATGGCCTTTCTGACCGAGGCATATACCGACAACCTCCAGCAGAAACTCAAAGACTTGCACGGCGCGTGGATGCGCTGCTTTGATAAAAAACTCGCCGCCAAGGCTCCCGTTTTCAAGAAGAAAAGCGACAACCGCGACTCAATCCGCTTCGTCAACTTCGACAAGTATTGCCGCCTTGAAAAAGGTCGCGTGAAGCTTCCTGCCGGGCTGGCGTGGGTCAAGTTTCGCCAGTCCCAGCCAGTTGAAGGAAAAATTAAAAACGCGACCGTCAACCAAGCAGCCGGGCACTGGTATATCTCCTTTCAGGTCGAGCAGGAGACGCTTGAGCCAATTCACCCCTCCGGCTCAATGGTCGGGCTGGATGCGGGGATCGCCAAGCTCGCAACCCTGTCAGATGGCACGGTGTTTGAGCCCGTCAACAGCTTCAAAACCAATCAGACCAAGCTGGCAAGGCTCCAACGCCAGTTGAGCAAAAAGGTAAAGTTCAGCAGCAACTGGAAGAAACAAAAAGCCAAGATCCAGCGGCTGCATTCACATATCGCCAACACCCGCCGCGATTACCTTCACAAGGTCACAACGACTATCAGCAAAAACCACGCGATGATCGTCATTGAGGATTTGAAGGTTGCCAGCATGTCAAAATCAGCAGCGGGCACGACCAGT
>NZ_JAGKRI010000294.1:0-15811 GCF_017939255.1 Aeromonas sp. Prich7-2 | reverse complement strand
GGGACACGCCGTTTTAGCCTGTGGAGGCGCGGTGCAATCAGGCCGCCCGATGAAGCAGGAACCCGGTACTGCGCGAGCAGCTATCACCCAGTAATGGGAATCCCCCTCCTGTGACGCGAAGCGCTAAGGTGGGGGAGGATGTCAATTCGCTGTGTTGTGCATGTGTATTCCCAAGAGATCGGAGAGATGGTGGGGAAGGGCGTGAGCGCGGCGCTGCCCGATGAAGGCGGCCAGCGGGCACGCTGCCGCCCCTGACTGTCGCTGCCACCGTGCGCCCTGCCCCTTGCCGTGAAAAAGGGGCCAACAGGCTCCTGCGCCCTATATTACGGACCCGAGGCGGTCTGCTTCACCCCTTGTCGTTGCAAGTGGCGAACATTAAACGGGTTTCGTGCGCTGGCTCAAAGGCGGGCCGGGGCCATGGCGGCCCCGGCGGGGGAAAAGGTCAGGGGGAGGGGAAGTATTTGTGCTGGAGCTGCTGGAAGTCGCTGCTGGCCAGCACCTGGGTCAGGCCGAGCTGGAACTCCCTGACCAGGGCATCGTCCACCGGGTGGCTGAAGGCGAAGCAGTACTGCTCGGAGCTCAACATCCAGCGCACCTCGAACTGGGCGGGATCCAGCTGCTGGGTCTTGATGAGATCCAGCAGGGTGGATTTGTTGCTGGAGATCAGCTCGACCCGGCCCGAGGTGAGCATGCGCAGGGCCTGGGAGAGGCGGTTGGCGGTCATGATCTTCTGCTCGTCGAAGCCGGCGTTGAGCAGCAGTTGCTCCCCCACATCGGATCGCACGGCGCCTATGGTGTAGCGCTGGGCATCTTCCAGGCGGGTCAAGGTCAGGGGGCGACTGGCGAGCCCCATCAACACTATCTCGGCATAGCCGATGGGGCAGGCCCACTTGAACAGGGGATTGCGCGCCTCGGTGCGGGCGGTGGAGAAGAGCACCACATTGGGTTTCTGGGTCAGCAGGTAGTAACCCCTGGCCCAGGGGAGGATGCTGACGGGCTGGACAGGGGTGCCGGTCTTTTGCCACACCAGGTGCAGCAGGTCGATGGCAAAGCCGGTCGGGGCGCCATCCTCCCCGGTGAAGTTGTAGGGTTTGTACTCTTCGGTGAGGTAGTGCAGGCTGGCGAGCGCCGGGCTGGCCTGGGTCGCGGGAGTGCCCCAGACCATGGCCGCGAGGGCGGCGCAGGCGACCAGTCTGCGAAGGGGGACTGCAATGTCTATGTTCATCCTGACTGTCCTGCTGCCGAGTGCCCAGTTTCAAGTGTTGCCAAGTCACGGCGTTTCGCCACCCGGCGCAGACGTTATCCGCCGGGGGCCGTCATCATCTTGCCACTCACAACCGGGTCGGCGCCCCCTTTTTACCAGGCCGGGCGGGTGTGACCCAGGGGGGTGAACGCCTCATCCCTCAGCCCCACCAGCAGGGTGCTGCCATCCTCCTGCAGACGAAACTCGCCGTAGCGGGCCGACTCATACTGATCTCCCGTGCCCTCTTCGAAGAAGAAGGCGTCAGGCCCGATAAACCACTGGCCGTCGCGCTGGCGCACCTTGAGCAGACGCTCCCCCGGGCCCGGGGCCTCGGGCTTACCCCCTTCCACCCAGTGCACCACCTGATGTTCATCCAGGCGAACGACCAGGGTGTGGGGGCCGGCGGCGGCCTGGCGGCCCGCCAGCTGGCGGGCGAGGGCGTAGTTCAGGCGCATGTAGTCCCCCTGCATCAGGGAGCGGGGGTCGACCGGTGCCAGCTCGATCAGCACCACCTCCCCCTGGCTCATGGCGTGCTCGAAGCGCCAGACGGCGGCGTTGATGCCGGCGAGCAGGGCAAGACCGGTCAGCAAAAAGGCGAGGCGTCTCATGAGGGGCTCCCGTTGTGAAGGTGCTTGAGCCACTGACGGGTACCGAGCAGCAGGGCCCCCGAGGCGAGCAGCAGCCAGGACTTGGTCATCAGGGTCAGCCCCAGATCGTAGTAATAGAGGGAGCCAAAGCCGAGCAGCAGGAGGCCTGCCAGGGTCATCAGGGCCAGGCTGCCGGCGTAGAAGCCGAGCACCAGCACCAGGGCGCCAGCCCCCATGCCGGGAATGATGGCGCTGATCACCACCAGCGGCAGCCCGTAGCGCAGCGGCAGCCTGAGGCGAACCATGACCGCGAGCAGCAGGGCGGCGCAGAGCAGGGGATTGAGCCAGAGGGGCAGGCGGGAGCTGCCGAGCTCATTGAGCACGCTGGTGCCTCCCTCCCACAGGGGGTGGTGCAGCCGTCCCAGCACCAGCAGGGAGAGTGCCAGCCCCAGGGTGAGGGATTCATAGAGCAGATGGCGGGCGGGATCGCGCTCCGCCTGCAGCCAGCACAGGGCGACGGCGCCCATCACCAGCGGCAGGGCCAGCAGGTGCAGGCCGAGGCAGGCGAGGGCGAGGGTGAGCAGGATGGCGGCGGCGAAGCTGTGGAACAGCCTGATCAGCCAGTGCTCGAACAGGGCGGCCACCCCGAGGGAGAAGGCGGTCAGCCCGAACCAGAGCCACGCGACGTTCAGATCCAGCCTGTCCAGCAGGCCGTAGAGCAGCCAGGCATCTGCCGCCAGCGCCAGCGCCAGCACAAACTGATCCCAGAGATCGCTGCGGGTCGCCATGCGGTTGAGACCGAGGGCGGCGGCCATCAGCACCATCCCCATGGTGAGGGCGTTGTTGGGGTCGCGGGTCAGCTGCTCGAAGGCCATGAAGAGGAAGAAGAGCAGGAAGAGGGCGGCTATCCAGCCCACCATGCCGAGCAGAAAACGGCCCGACCAGTGGGGCTGTTCATCCCGGGGGGCATCCCCTTCCACAAGTTGGGCAGCACGCAGGCGCTCCCAGGGGGTGAGATCAGACATGCAGCCTCCGTTGTTGTTGCAGCCAGCGGCTGGCCATCGCCGACAGGCCGATGGCGATGAGGGCCAGCAGCAAAAAGCCGTTCATGTCCGGCTCCATCCACTTGCCAAGGGCCGCGAGGATCACGGCGATGAGGCTCAGGCACCCCATGGCGAGCCCGGCGATGAACCTGTGGTGCCAGCGCAGGTAGGCGGCGCCGAGCCAGGCGAGCCAGGCAGGCCAGACCCAGGGAGAGGCGGCATCGAACAGGGCCAGCAGGGTGAGCAGGGTGATGCCGAGCCCCGCGGCCAGCCCCGCGAGCCAGGAGGGCATCAGGGCGTAGCGGGCGGGCACCAGGATGAGCAGACCCCAGAGGGCGGCGTTGAGCAGGGTCAGGCACCAGCCGAGGGCCTCCTCGTTGAAGGAGAAGAAGAGATCGAGAAGGCCGAGCCGCCAGTAGAGCACCAGGGCGAGCTGACCGAGCAGCCAGGCCAGGGTCCAGAGCAGCGGGCTTCTGCCAAGGGCCGCCAGCGGCAGCAGCATCAGGGCCCAGGTGGCGAAGAGCTGCCAGGGGTCGGCGCCGGTCTGGTAGGTCTGGCCCACCAGGGCGAGCAGGGCGCCGAGGTTGAGGGCCAGGGCGAGCAGCAGGGCCTGGCGCGGGGTGTCACTCATGTGTTTGCGCCAGAGCACCAGGAGCATGGCGAGCAACGGCAGCTCCAGCAGGGCGAGACGTGAGAGGCGCCCCAGGGCCTGCCAGTTGAAGGCGACGAAGAAGACGAGGCCGGCGCCAAGGCAGAGGCAGCCGAGCCAGAGCAGCAGCCTGTCGAACAGCCACTGCCAGCGGGCAGGGCCGGGGGGCAGATCGCACAGGGCCAGGGCGGCAGGCAGCGAGGCCCGTGGCAGGCGGCCGCGCCTGACCCAGTCGAGCAGGGTCTGTCTTGAGGTGAGGTGCATGGGGGCTCCTGAAGCCGTGATGCCTGAAAGATAAGGCATTATGGCACGGCGCCGCGTCTCGGGGCAGGGGCGCCGTCGGCGTTGCGACACAGGTCGCGGCACGGGGCCATGTCTTTGCACTAAAAAGGCCCCCGCCGTGAGGAGGGGGCCTGAAGGACGTCCGGGGCGGCGGTGGCGATCAGTGCTCACGCTGATCTCCCGCCGGCTTCTATGGAAGTCAGGCGAAGATCAGGGTGGAGATGCCAAGCCCCGCAAAGAGGATGGCGCAGGCAATGCGGATCCCCTTGAGGGGGAGCTTGTCGGCCCCGAGCTTGCCGAGCAGCACCACGGGCACGTTGGCCAGCATCATGCCGAGGGTGGTACCGGTGATCACCTGGATCAGGGAGTCGTACTTGGCTGCCAGCAGCACGGTGGCTATCTGGGTCTTGTCACCGATCTCGGCGATGAAGAAGAGCACGAAGGTGGCCATGAAGGGGCCGTACTTGTCCAGGGAACTCTCTTCATCGTCCATCTTGTCCGGCACCAGGATCCAGGCGGCCATGGCGATGAAGGCGCCAGCGACCAACCAGGTCATCACCTTGGGATCCATCCAGCGACTAATGAATTCCCCTATCCAGGCGGCACCCGCGTGGTTGAGCAGGGTGGCAGCCAGCATGCCGGCGATGATGGGCCAGGGTTTGCGAAAACGACAGATGAGCAACAGGGCCAGCAGCTGTGTCTTGTCGCCGATCTCGGCGATGGCAACGCTGATGGTGGAGGTTAACAAGGCTTCCATAAAAATGACCGGGGGACGGAATTGTTATAAACCAAAGACAAGCCTGCGCCATCCGTCCCCGGTTTTGGCACTGGCCCGTCAAAGGTCTTGTCAAATCCGGCATTGCCCGGATCACCCTGACCATGGTGAGTTGGCACCAAGTATGTTGATCAGGATCGCGCACGGAACGGGTCCGTGGCGAGACTACTCCCCCTCGATGGGAGCGGGCATTCTAGGGAAAAACCCCCGGTGAGGCAAGGCGCGGGATGGGGAATTATCCCCCCACCAGCTTGACCTGAAAGCCGGCCTTCTCCAGTTCGGCCTTGATGAGGTCCCGTTTGTCCCCCTGGATCTCGATGACCCCCTCCTTGAGACCGCCGCCGGTACCGCACTTCTTCTTGAGCAGGGTGGCGAGGGCCTTCTGCTGGTCGGCGGGAACGCCGTGGATGCTGATGACCCCGGCCCCCTTGCGTCCCTTGGTCTCGCGGCGGATGCGCACGACCCCGTCGGCGGGGAAGGGGGAGGCGTGCTGGGCGGGGGCGGATTCCTTGATCATGCCGCCGTCCGTGCTGTAGACCAGGCGGCTGTTGTTGTCGTGACTCATGGCATTACTTTGTCGGTTAGCTAAGCGGAGTTTGATTTTACGCAAATAAATGTTGAGGGCACAGCTTATAATCCCCCCATTAAAAGCGAATTATTCTTGTTTAACTTCAGGAGCCCGTCATGGTACTCACAGAGCTGTCGCCGGGACAGAGCGCTCGCATCACGCACATGAACCACCTTGGCCGCGCCTTGCGGCGCAAGCTGATGGTGATGGGGCTGCTGCCCCAGACCGAGATCCTCTATCTGCGGGCCGCCCCCCTGGGGGACCCGCTCCAGATCCAGTGCCAGGGTATCTGCCTCTCCATGCAGCGGAGTCTGGCCCAGCAAATCGAGGTGGAGCCGGTATGAGCTACAACCTGGTCACAGTGGGCAATCCCAACAGCGGCAAGACCTCCCTGTTCAACGCCCTGACCGGCTCCCGCCAGCAGGTGGGGAACTGGAGCGGGGTCACCGTCGACAAGAAGATGGGGGCCTTTGCTGCCCGCGGGCAGAAATACACCCTGGTGGACCTGCCCGGCATCTATGCCCTGGCCAACCAGGAGGCGAGCCTGGACGAGCAGATCGCCAGTCGCTTCGTCCAGCGCCAGCAACCGGATCTGCTGCTCAACGTCATCGATGCCGCCAACCTGGAGCGCTCCCTCTACCTCACCCTGCAACTGCGGGAGCTGGGGCTGCCCATGGTGGTGGTGCTCAACAAGATGGATCTGCTGCAAAAGCGGCGCATCACCATCGACGAGGCCTTGCTCGCCAAGGCGCTGGGGTGCCCCGTGGTGTCGCTCTCGGCCCACAATCGCCAGCAGGTGGCGGCCTTCAAAGAGGGGATCCACCAGTTTATCGGCCAGTCCCAGCCCGCCCTCGTGCTCGACTACGGTCAGCCCCTCGAGGGGGATATCGCCGAGCTGGAGACTCTGCTCGCCCCCCATCATCTGCATCGCCGTGGCCGCGCCCTGCGCCTGCTGGAGGAAGACATCGCCATGCAGGAGACCCTGGCGGCGGGGCAGCAGGCGGCGGCCGACAACGTGGTGAGCCGCGCCCACCACGCCCAGGACATCGACCTGCAACTCGCTGATTTGCGCTACGGCCATATCCACCACTGGTGCCAGCAGGCGTGCCGTCATCAGGACAAGCTCACCGTCGCCCAGAGCGAACGGCTGGACAGGGTGCTGCTCAACCGCTGGGTGGGCATCCCCTTCTTCCTGCTGGTGATGTACCTGATGTTCATGTTCGCCATCAAGGTGGGCAGCGCCTTCATCGACTTTTTCGACATCCTCGGGGGAGCCCTGTTCGTGGACGGAGTGCACCACCTGCTGGGGCTGATGAGTGCCCCCGACTGGCTGGGGGCCGTGCTCGCGGACGGCGTGGGTGCCGGTTTGCAGACGGTGGCGACCTTCATCCCCGTGGTGGGCTGCCTCTTTCTCTTCCTCGCGGTGCTGGAGAGCTCCGGCTATCTGGCCCGCGCCGCCTTCGTGGTGGACGCCCTGATGCGTCGCCTCGGCCTGCCCGGCAAGGCCTTCGTCCCCATGCTGATGGGCTTTGGCTGCACCGTGCCCGCGGTGATGGCGACTCGCACCCTGGGGTCGGAGCGCGAGCGGCTGATGACCTCGGCCATGGCACCCTTCATGTCCTGCGGTGCCCGTCTGCCGGTCTACGCCCTGTTCGCGGTGGCCTTCTTCCCCGAGTCGGGGCAGAACCTGGTGTTCGGTCTCTATCTGTTCGGCATCCTGGTGGCGGTGCTCACCGGCCTCTTCCTGCGCAGCACCCTGCTGCCGGGCAAGAGCGACTCCATGGTGATGGAGATGCCCGATTACGAGTGGCCCCGTCCGGTGGACGTGGGGCTGCGCACCTGGCAGAAACTCAAGGGTTTCATCTTCGGCGCGGGCAAGACCATCGTCCTGATGGTGGCGGTGCTGAGCGTGCTCAACTCCCTCGGCACCGACGGCAGCTTCGGCAACCAGGATCAGGAGAACTCGGTGCTGAGCAAGCTGAGCCAGTCCGTGACCCCGGTGCTGCATCCCATCGGCGTGCGGGACGACAACTGGCAGGCCACGGTGGGCATCCTCACCGGCATCTTTGCCAAGGAGGCGGTGGTCGCTACCCTCAACAGCCTCTACGCCGGCGGCGCCGGTGATGAGGAGGAGAGTGAATACTCCCTGCTGGGCAGCCTGAAAGCGGCGCTGGCCACCATTCCCGCCAACCTGGCGGACATCGACCCCGCCGATCCCATGGGGCTCAAGGTGGGGGATCTGGAGGACAAGCAGGCGGCCGCCGAGGCCCAGGAGGTGGACACCTCCACCTACGGCAACATGCAGACCCACTTCGACGGCGTGGCCGGGGCCTTTGCCTACCTGCTGTTCGTGCTGCTCTACATGCCCTGCGCCGCCGCCATGGGGGCTCTGGTGCGAGAGACCGGTCGCCAGTGGGCCCTGTTCACCGCCGCCTGGTGCAACTACGTCGCCTTCCTGTGCGCCACCCTCTTCTATCAACTGGCGACCTTCGCCGCCCACCCGGCGCAGAGCCTTGCCTGGAGCCTGAGCTATCTGTTCTCCCTGGTGCTGCTCTGGTGGCTGGGGCGTCGTCACGGCGACATCGTCGCCCGCAAGGTGGTGACCCTGTGAAGGGGCTCATGGTCAGGGGCGAGTGCGCCGAGAGGGAGGGTATTCTGTGATCCTGCGTGAACTGGGGGACTATCTGGCCCTGCACAGGAAGGTGAGCCGGCGGGCGCTGGCCCGCCACTTCCACACCTCCGAGGATGCGGTAGAGGCCATGCTCGGGGTCTGGATGCGCAAGGGGCGCGTCGCCAAGCGGGAGAGCCGCCTGTGTAGCGGCTCCTGCTGCGGCAAGCACGAAGAGGTGACGTTCGAGTGGTGCGAGCCCGGCCAGATAGGGCTGGTCCAGAAGGGGTGATGCCTGCCCATATGCAAAAGGGAACCCGAGGGTTCCCTTTTTCGTGGCCGCCGGGTCCGGTCTTAGAAGAGGTCGCCCTCGTCCTTGGTGGGCTCCAGGCTCCAGCCGCTCGCCGCCGCGCTGTTGCCTATCTGACCCTTCTCCCGCCAGAGTTTGATCTTGAGGCGCAGGTTGTTCTGGGAGTCCGCGTTCTTCACCGCCTCCTCCTCGTCGATCACCCCCTCGACCACCAGATCGAACAGAGTGCTGTCGAAGGTCACCATGCCAAGGGCCCTGGATTTTTCCATGATCTCCTTGAGGCCGCCAAACTCGCCGCGCTTGATGAGATCGCGCACCGTGTGGGTTCCTAGCATTACCTCCACCGCCGCCCGGCGCCCGCCGTCCGTGGTCTTCACCAGCCGCTGGGAGACAAAGGCCTTGAGGTTGTTGCCAAGGTCGTTGAGCAGCTGGGGTCTGCGCTCTTCCGGGAAGAAGTTGATGATGCGATCCAGCGCCTGGTTGGCGTTGTTGGCGTGCAGGGTGGAGATGGCCAGATGCCCGGTCTCCGAGAAGGCGAGGGCATGCTCCATGGTCTCCCGATCGCGGATTTCACCGATGAGGATGACGTCCGGCGCCTGGCGCAGGGTGTTCTTCAGGGCCGCGTGGAAGCTGCGGGTATCCACCCCCACCTCCCGCTGGTTGATGATGCTCTTCTGGTGGCGATGGACGAACTCCACCGGATCCTCGATGGTGATGATGTGGCCGCCGCTGTTGCGGTTGCGATGATCGATGAGGGCCGCGAGCGACGTGGACTTGCCGGACCCCGTGCCGCCGACGAAGAGCACCAGACCCCGCTTCTCCATGATGGTGTCGAGGAGCACCGGAGGGAGTTTGAGATCCTCGAAGCGGGGGATCTCGGTCTTGATGTTGCGCGCCACCAGGGAGACTTCATTGCGCTGCTTGAAGATGTTGACCCGAAAACGGCCTATCTGGGGCAGGGAGATGGCGAGGTTCATCTCCAGCTCTTTCTCGAACTGCTGTTTCTGCTCGAGATCCATGATGTCGTAGGCGATGCGGGCCACCTCGCCCGGCCCCAGAGGCTCCTGGGTGAGGGGGCGCAGGGCGCCGTTGAACTTGGCGCAGGGGGGGGCGCCGGTGGAGAGATAGAGATCGGAACCGTCTTGTTTGGCCAGGATCTGCAGCATGTCTCTCAATTCCATGAGGGGCCTCGTCGCTCAAAGGGCTGGGGGATGATGAATGGCTTGAGTGTACAGCCTCAGGCGCCGGTCAGTTTTTCGCGGAACACAAAAAAGACCGCGCCCAGGATGCACAGACCCGCCCAGAGGTAGTCCCACTTCAGATCTTCTTTCAGATAGAAGATGGAGAAGGGAACGAACACGGTGAGGGTGATCACCTCCTGCAGGATCTTGAGCTGGCCGACGGAGAGCACGGTGTGGCCGATGCGGTTGGCGGGCACCTGCAACAGGTATTCGAACAGGGCTATCCCCCAGCTCACCAGGGCGGCGATGATCCAGGGTTTGTGATTCATGCTCTTGAGATGGGCGTACCAGGCAAACGTCATGAAGACGTTGCTGCAGATGAGCAGGCCGATACTGGTCATGATGGGGTTCATTAGGTTCTCCTTTTAAATCAATGCATTTTATCTCGACTCCATGGGTTTTCATAAGTGGTGCTTGAGGGTATTTTTAGCTCACAAGGATGTAACAAAAGAAGGCGAAAGCTGGATGGGCAAGACAAGCTGGGGTGCGCTTTGTCTGTTGTTTGCCTGCTGGGCGCAAGGTGCGCCGACCCTGACGGTGGCCACCGATGTCTGGCCGCCGTTTCGCATGCTGGCAGAGAACGACGACTTCCAGGGGCTGGATATCGACATTCTGCGCCAGTTGCAGGCACGCAGCGGCATTGTGCTCACCCTCAAACGGGTGCCCTGGGGACGGGCACTCAAACAGATGCAGACCGGTCAGGTGGATCTGATGATAGGGCTGGCTCACACCGAGGAGCGGGCCGCCTTCATCGACTACCTGCAGCCGTCCTATTACCAGTGCCGGCCTGCCTTCTATGGCAAGCCCGCCGCCGTGGCAGGTCTCAGGCGCTACGAGGATCTGCGAGGCCGCGAGATAGGCTATGTGCTCAACTCCGCCTACTTCCCCCCCTTCGATGGCGACACCCAGCTCGACAAGCACGGGGTCCCCACCGAAGACCAGTTGCAGCGCATGGTGGAGCGGGGCCACCTGCCCCTGATGATAGGGACCGACTGCCAGGTGGATTACGCCCTGAGCCAGCGCAACGACGCCGGCCTCGTCAAGGCGCCCTTCCAGCCCCCCAACCCGGTGGTGCTCTACCTCGGGATGAGCAAGCACTCACCCCACCATGAGCTGGGCCCCAAGCTGGCGCAGGCGTTGCAAGCCATGGTGGAGAGCGGCGAGATAGCGGCGCTGGCCAAGCCCTACCAGCCTTGACCTTGGGTGGTAACGCGCTGTTATCATGCAGCTTTCCTGCCTGCCCACCGGCGGGCCTCGCTTCTTGGGGATCCCGTGTATCTCGCTCTCATCCGTCGCCAGCAGCGCTGGCAGCGCCGCTGGCTGCTCCTGCTGTCGCTGCTGACCCTGGCCCTGTTCCTGCTCTCCCTCGCCCTCGGGGAGTTCGTGCTGCTGCCCTGGCAGCCGCTGGGAGATCTGGAGCTGCGCATCCTGCTGGAGCTGCGCCTGCCGCGCGCCCTGCTGGCTCTGCTGGCGGGGGCCTCCCTTGCCTGCGGTGGTGCCGTGCTCCAGGTGATGCTGCACAATCCGGTGGCGGAACCCGGCCTGCTCGGCGTCTCGAGCGGCGCTGGGCTGGCCGCCATGGTGGCGATGGCGGTGGCCAAGGGGCTCGGGCTCTATCTGCCGGGCTGGGGGCTGTCGCTGGCGGCCTTTGGCGGTGCCCTGGTGGTGACCATGCTGCTCATCCGTCTCGCACGCCGGGCATGGCTCGGCCATGGGCGGCTGCTGCTGTTCGGGGTCGCCATCGGCATCCTCACCAATGCGGCTATGACCTGGCTGATGTATTTCGCCGACGACGGCGCCTTGCGGGAATTCATGTTCTGGATGATGGGGAGCCTCGCCTACGGTAGCCAGCAGCTCGCCTGGTGGTGGCTGGTGCTGCCCCTCACCCTCGGCTGGCTCTGCTGGCAGGGGCGGGCACTGCAACAACTGCTGCTGGGAGAGACTCAGGCTCGCCTCATGGGGCTGAACGTGGACAGCATGCGGGTACGCCTGGTGCTGGCGGTCTGCCTGCTGACCGGGGTGGCGGTCTCCCTGTGCGGCGTCATCGGCTTCGTCGGCCTGGTAGTGCCTCACCTGCTGCGCCTGTGCGGTGGCAGCGATCAGCGCTTTCTGCTGCCCGCCTCGGCGCTGGGGGGCGGCGCCCTGCTGCTCGGGGCCGATCTGGTGGCCCGCTCGGCGCTGCACGCCGGTGAACTGCCCATCGGGGTCATCACCGCCTCGGTGGGCGCCCCGCTCTTTATCTATCTGCTGCTGAGGCAAGATGCCGATGTGTCCCGCTGATCCCGCCCCCTGGCGGCTGGAGGCCCGCGCCCTGGCCATCCCCCATCGCCTCGCCCCCCTGGATCTCGCCTGGCCCGGTGGTCAGCTGGTGGCCCTGCTCGGCCCCAATGGCAGTGGCAAGTCCTCCCTGCTCGGGGCCCTGGCGGGCCTGCTGCCCGCCGATGGCGCCGTCTTGCTGGGAGGAGAGGCCATCACGACCCTGAGCTGGCCCGAGCTTGCAACGCGGCGCGCCATGCTGCCCCAGCGCCAGCCCCAGCTGTTCCACATCCCGGTGTTCCAGGTGCTGAGCCTGGGGCTGGAGGAGGGGGCCCCCGATGCCCAGGCGCAGGCGGTGGCGGATGTGTGCGACGCCCTGGAACTGGCGCCCCTGCTTGCACGGGACTTCAGCCGATTGTCCGGGGGGGAGCAGCAGCGGGTGCTGATCGCCCGCACCCTGCTGCAACTGTGGCCAAGCCTCAATCCGATCGGGCGGGTGCTGCTGCTGGACGAACCCCTGGCGGGGCTGGATCTGCATCACCAGATGGCGCTGCTGCGGCTGCTCAAGCAACTGGCCGCGCAGGGATTGCTGGTGGTGGTGGCCATCCACGACATCAATCTGGCCATCGATTGGGCGGATCGCGTGCTCTGCCTGCAACAGGGCCGCGTGGTGGGGGAAGGGGACGTCGGGATCATCGACGAGGCGCTGCTGGAGCGGGTGTTCCAGATCCGCACCGATCGTATCGAGGCGGCCGGCCGCATCTGGTTTATGCCGAGTCTTTGAGGCGGTCTTCCCCCTCATCCCCAGCCCTTCTCCCATTCTTTTAAAACAAGTGGGAGAAGGGAGCCGTTCCGTCGACTACGGATACAGCATTGAAAACCGGCAGAGGCTGAGTGAAGCCAAGGGGGCGAGTGAATCACTGTGGACATGAAAAGAGCCAGGCATCCGTGATGCCTGGCTCTTTGAATTGGTAGAGAGAGCGTTGAGCGGTTGTTCAGGCTTTCTGCTTGTCCAGCCGCACCTGAGCGGCTTCTGCCAGCATGGCCAGCAGGGTTTCGGTGTCACTCCACGACAGACAGGCATCGGTGATGCTCTGGCCGAAGGTGGCGGCGCAGCCGTTCTCCACGTCCTGACGCCCTTCCACCAGGAAGCTCTCGGCCATGATGCCAGCGATGCCGGTGCGGCCGCGGCGCAGCTGATCGCAGATATCCTGGGCCACCAGCAGTTGGCGGCGGTGATCCTTCATGCTGTTGCCGTGGCTGAAGTCCACCACCAGGCGCTCCGGCAGGCCCACCTGGGCCAGAGCCTCGCACGCCTCGTCGATGCTGGCGGTGTCGTAGTTGGGCCTGTGGCCGCCGCGCAGGATCACGTGGCCGTAGGGGTTGCCGGCGGTGCGGTAGATGGTCATCTTGCCGTCCTTGTCCGGGGAGTAGAAGATGTGGCTGTGACGGGCGGCACGCACCGCATCGATGGCGATGCGGGTGTTGCCGTCGGTGCCGTTCTTGAACCCCACCGGGCAGGAGAGGGCGGAGGCCATCTCCCGGTGAACCTGGGACTCGGTGGTGCGCGCCCCGATGGCGCCCCAGGTGATGAGATCGCTGATGTACTGGCCGGTCACCATGTCGAGGAACTCGGTGGCGGTGGGCATGCCTGTCTCGTTGATGTCCACCAGCAGCTTGCGGGCCAGTTTCAGCCCTTCATTGACGTCGAAACTGCCGTCCAGGCGCGGATCATTGATGAGCCCCTTCCAGCCGACGATGGTACGCGGCTTTTCGAAGTAGGTGCGCATTACGATGCACAGGCTCTCTTTGTACTCTTCCCGCAAGGTGTTCAGACGCAGAGCGTATTCGTGGGCGGCGGCGGGATCGTGGATGGAGCAGGGGCCGACGATGACCAGCAGGCGCTGATCCTCACCGGACAGAATGGCTTCCACTTGGCGGCGGGCATCCAGCAGGTTCTGGGCGATGGTGTCGGTTAACGGGAAGGCGTGCGCCAGCTCGCTGGGGGTGATCAGGGCCTCCAGGCGACGGGTGCGCAATTCATCGGTGTGAATGGACATACGACTCAATTCTCGAGTGGATAAGGTGGGCGGGATGCCAAAATGCAAGGGAATAAAATAAAGCAAAAGTCACCCGATGGAAACCTTGGGCGGCTCTGATAGGATGTGAACCCAAAAGCCATTTCAAATGAGGTAGTTATCGTGGCAAAGCCAGGCGCGACCGGGATCACCCGCATCATCAACGCAACCGGTTACAGCATGAAAGGTCTCAAATCGGCCTGGATCAACGAGGCCGCCTTCCGCCAGGAGCTGCTGCTCATCCTGCTGCTGATGCCGCTGGCATTCTGGATAGGTGACTCCCTCAACGAGATCCTGCTGCTCGTCTGCATCAGCTGGCTGGTGGTGATCATCGAGGTGCTCAACTCCGCCGTGGAGGCGGTGGTGGATCGCATCGGCTCCGAGCATCACGAACTCTCGGGCCGCGCCAAGGATCTGGGCTCCGCCGCCGTCTTCATCGCTCTGGCCCTCAATGCCCTGGTGTGGGGCGCCCTGGTGGGCCGCAACCTGCTGGGCTGGTGGTAGGTTGCGAGAGCAACCTTTCTCCTGACATAAAAAAGCCCGTCATCACGACGGGCTTTTTGCTGCGCAGATAAGGGCTTATCAGTGCAGGATCCGGGCACGGATGGTGCCATTGATCTCTTTGAGACGGGCCAGGGCCTTCTCGCTGTGCTCGGTTTCTACGTCGATGACCACGTAACCGATCTCGCTGCTAGTTTGCAGGTACTGACCGGCGATGTTGATCCCCTCGTCGGCGAAGATCTGGTTGATCTGGTTCATCACGCCGGGCTGGTTGCGGTGAATGTGCAGCAGGCGGCTGGAGCCCTTGTGGCCGGGCAGGGAGACTTCCGGGAAGTTGACCGCGGAGAGGGTGGAGCCGTTGTCGGAGTATTTGACCAGCTTGTTGGCCACTTCCAGACCGATGTTTTCCTGGGCTTCCTGGGTGGAGCCGCCGATGTGGGGGGTCAGGATCACGTTGTCCAGGCCGCGCAGCGGGGTGAGGAACTCCTCGTTGTTGGACTTGGGCTCCACCGGGAAGACGTCGATGGCGGCGCCGGAGAGGTGGCCGCTCTTGATGACGTCGGCCAGGGCGTCGATGTCCACCACGGTGCCGCGGGAGGCGTTGATGAAGATGGCGCCCGGTTTCATCATGCGAAGTTGCTCTGCACCGATGAGATCCTTGGTGGAGGCGGTTTCCGGTACGTGCAGGCTGATGACGTCAGACATGTTGAGCAGTTCCACCAGGTTCGGCACCTGGATGGCGTTGCCAAGGGAGAGCTTGTTCTCGATATCGTAGTAATAGACCTTCATGCCGATCATCTCGGCGATGATGCCAAGCTGGGTGCCGATGTGGCCGTAGCCGATGATGCCGAGCTTCTTGCCGCGGGCTTCGACGCTGCGGTTGGCCAGCTTCTCCCAAACGCCGCGATGGCACTTGGCGTTCTTCTCGGGAATGCCGCGCAGCAGCAGCAGGATCTCCCCCAGTACCAGTTCGGCCACGGAGCGGGTGTTGGAGAAGGGGGCGTTGAAGACGGGGATGCCGCGCACGTGGGCGGCGTCGAGGGAGACCTGGTTGGTGCCGATGCAGAAGCAGCCGATGGCCACCAGCTTGGTGGCGGCATCCAGCACCTTCTCGGTGATCTGGGTGCGTGAACGCAGGCCCACGAAATGCACGTCACGAATGCGCTCGATCAACTCCTCTTCCGACAGGGACGTCTTCAGATATTCCACATTGGTGTAGCCGGCTGCCCGAAAGGTCTCCACCGTGTTGGGATGGACTCCCTCCAGCAGCAGTACCTTGATCTTATCCTTGTCCAGCGAAAACTTGACTGTCATGACGTTCCCTCTATTGTTTTGAAAAATGCGTTCAGGCTTGCAGTGTGAAGAAAACCGTAAAGTAGCAAAAACGTTTGGGAGAGGGAATATTTGTGACGAAAGTCAAATTCTTTGAAGTTATCAACGATTGTTGCAGATGTGCTGCTACAAGCCATTGAGGGATAAATAGAAACGGCGCCATCAGGCGCCGTTGTCATATCACGGGAGCAAAGAAGAGGGATCTGATGACCCCGATCGCCCTCCCGCCGTCACCCTTGCTGGGTCACGACGCCATCCGGCGTGCCGATCAGCACCACGTCGGCGCCACGGTGGGCGAACAGGCCGTTGGTGACCACGCCCACTATGCTGTTGAGCTG
>NZ_JAGKRI010000293.1:0-864 GCF_017939255.1 Aeromonas sp. Prich7-2 | reverse complement strand
TGGTGGGCATTCCCGCGGAATGCATGGTGTTTTTGCTCATGGGGGGAGCGTATCTAAGGAGCAGGATCAAGCAAGCAGGAAAGTGGGATCAAGAGACGATCGTCTCATTTTTCCTGTGTCAATACTGTTCCGGTGAATACTTACAAGAAAAACCCTAAGTTCTGCCTGGTATTTCAGCCAGTTTACAGTCCTTGGGTTAATCACATAGAACGGCTGTGGCACAAGTTGCATGAAACCATCACGCGCAATCATCAATGCAGAGGGATGGCCAACCTGCTGGCTCGAGTGAAACACTTCATGGATACCGTGTCTCCTTTCCCGGGGAATGGCTATGGTACAGCGAAGGTGTAGCACTATTGGGATCAGTTATTTAGGGAAGGTGCGAACAAGTCCCTGATATGAGATCATGTTTGTCATCTGGAGCCATGGAACAGGGTTCATCATGAGTCATCAAATTACCTTCGCCGACAGTGAATTCAGCAGTAGGCGCCGTCAGACCAGAAAAGAGATTTTCTTGTCCCGCATGGAGCAGATTCTGCCATGGCAAAACATGGTGGAAGTCATCGAGCCGTTTTACCCCAAGGCTGGTAATGGCCGGCGACCTTATCCGCTGGAAACCATGCTACGCATTCACTGCATGCAGCATTGGTACAACCTGAGCGATGGCGCGATGGAAGATGCTCTGTACGAAATCGCCTCCATGCGTCTGTTTGCCCGATTATCCCTGGATAGCGCCTTGCCGGACCGCACCACCATCATGAATTTCCGCCACCTGCTGGAGCAGCATCAACTGGCCCGCCAATTGTTCAAGACCATCAATCGCTGGCTGGCCGAAGCAGGCGTCATGATGACTCAAGGCACCTT
>NZ_JAGKRI010000292.1:1143-1496 GCF_017939255.1 Aeromonas sp. Prich7-2 | reverse complement strand
ACCGCGAGCAGCAGACATTGGCCAAAAACCTGCTCAAAGACAGTACCCGCGAGCTCAAAGCCTTCGCCAAATTGTGTGCCCGACGCTTTGCTTGTGAGGCGGATGCCCAAGCTGAGTTGAGCTGTTTTACCGCCAGCTTGATGCTGTTGCAACTGGATGCCGAAGTGGTAGGTGAACCCGTTTATACAGGGCGTGGCAGACCCAAGCGTGGCGAAGAGCCAATTGGCCATCAGTTTCAAATCACTGGGTTGGCGGCAACTAGCCTGGCTTGCGTTGAAGAGGCCCGCAACCAGACCGGGGTGTTCATCCTGGCGACCAATGACCACAGCGATACGCTGACCATGGCCGAACTG
>NZ_JAGKRI010000292.1:0-1030 GCF_017939255.1 Aeromonas sp. Prich7-2 | reverse complement strand
TTTGCGCTTTGGTGGCATCCATGAATATCGACTGGGAGAAGCTCCGCCACAAGTAACGGAGCTAACAGGAGACCAGCAGATCATTTTGGAGGTATTGGGTGAGCGCTATCGGCAAATTTATTCCTAAATCAGGTGCGGAATGTCGGATGAAACCGTTCGGAAAACGCCAAGCGAGCAGCGCGTTTTCGCACTGCGCTTCAGTGCCATAGTCCTTGAAAAAATCAAACAGGCTGTAGCCTTTCTGGAATTGGACTTTGCTTTTGGCCATGATCTCGCACCTCAGTAACTGTACGTAAGATCAGTATAGCTCGTGGTGACTGCTAATCATGGGTAATCAGGATCAAGTATTAGAAGGTGAATTTTATGAGGATAAGTTACTGCTGATACACCAAAGCTGGCACCAAAAGGTCGTGCCATTTTTGATGGAGCGTCCCCATATTCAACAGAACTATCTGCTTTATCATGTCTACCACAACCAGTTCCCAGCGGGGTATGACTCCCCACAAGTAGCCTATCAGGTTCTCATTGCGGACTATTTCTTGCTGCGCAGCTATTTATCCTTGATCGCGATGGATGAAGAATTGCTTACCGAAAAGAATGTTACAGATTTGTTTTATAGCTACCATACACTTCGCCAACACAATTCGAAGTTTTTGACCGTATTGGCGCAAGGCCTGCAACAATCGTAAGCGCCGCTAAATCGACCTACTTGCCTTCGTTGTATTGCGCCACTTTTTTTGCAATGGGCTCCAGCGGGACGTTCCATGGTAGCAGGGCTTCGAGTTTTTCCAGGCTATCGGCCTCGCCGATCTGCGCCAGCACATGGTTGATATACGCTGATGGCTCCAGGTCATTGGCTTTGGCTGTCTCCAGCAGCGAGTAGCAGGTTGCACTGGCCTTGGCGCCTTGCGCGCTGTCGGCGAATAACCAGGCCTTGCGCCCCACGGCGAACGGGCGGATTGCGTTCTCCGCCAGGATATTGCTGATGTGCAGATCACCCCGCTCGCAGTAGCCGACCAGATAGGGCCAC
>NZ_JAGKRI010000043.1:0-16881 GCF_017939255.1 Aeromonas sp. Prich7-2 | reverse complement strand
CCGAGCCAGCATGTCGCCAGATGCCTCAACAACATCGTTCAGATCGTTTGCAATAGACATAAAAAAATCCGGAACCAGTGATTGGTTCCGGATTGTCCTACAGCAGAAGGATCGGTCAATGGATCCTTAACTGATCAGCATTGCGCTCATCGAGCGGGGCTTTTGCATTCTGGAGGGCGGGAGCAATCAGGCCTTCCAGGCTTTCCAGGTGTTGATCAGGCCGTTGGTGGAACCGTCGTGGCTGGTGACGGCTTCATCGGTGCCCAGCTCCGGCAGGATCTTGTTGGCCAGCTGTTTGCCCAGCTCCACACCCCACTGGTCGAAGGAGAAGATGTTCCAGATTGCACCCTGTACGAAGATCTTGTGCTCGTACATGGCGATCAGGGAGCCGAGAGTTTTCGGGGTCAGCTGCTTGAAGAGGATGGAGTTGGTCGGGCGGTTGCCTTCGAACACCTTGAACGGCACCAGATCCTTGACCTGCTCCAGGGTCTTGCCGGCGGCCAGGAACTCGGCCTCCACCGCTTCCTTGCTCTTGCCGAAGGCCAGGGCCTCGGTCTGGGCGAAGAAGTTGGCCAGGAGCTTCGGATGGTGGTCACCGATGGGGTTATGGCTGATGGCCGGCGCTAGGAAGTCGCAGGGGATCAGCTTGGTGCCCTGGTGGATCAGCTGGTAGAAGGCGTGCTGGCCGTTGGTACCCGGCTCACCCCAGATGATGGGGCCGGTCTGGTAGTCCACCGGATTGCCGTCGCGGTCCACGTACTTGCCGTTGGACTCCATGTTGCCTTGCTGGAAGTAGGCAGGGAAGCGATGCATGTACTGATCGTACGGCAGGATGGCTTCGGACTCGGCACCATGGAAGTTGTTGTACCACAGGCCAATCAGGGCCAGCAGTACGGGCACGTTCTGTTCATTGGCGGCAGTGGCGAAGTGCATGTCCATCTCGAAGGCGCCTTGCAGCAGGGCCTCGAAGTGCTCGAAGCCGAGGGAGAGGGCGATGGGCATGCCGATGGCGGACCAGGAGGAGTAACGACCGCCGACCCAGTCCCAGAACTCGAACATGTTGTCGGTGTCGATGCCGAACTCGGCCACGGCCTTGCCGTTGGTAGACAGGGCGGCGAAGTGCTTGGCCACGTGAGCCTTGTCACCGGCGTGACCGAGGAACCAGTCACGGGCGGTCAGGGCGTTGGTCATGGTCTCCTGGGTGGTGAAGGTCTTTGAGGCCACCAGGAACAGGGTGGTTTCCGGATCGATCTTCTTGAGCGTCTCGGCGATGTGAGTGCCGTCGACGTTGGAGACGAAGTGCATCTCCAGGTGATTCTTGTAGGGGCGCAGGGCCTCGGTGATCATGACGGGGCCCAGATCGGAGCCACCAATGCCGATGTTGACCACGTGCTGGATGGCCTTGCCGGTATAGCCCTTCCACTCGCCACCGATGACTTTCTCGCAGAAGCCCTTCATCTTGGCCAGTACGGCGTTCACTTCCGGCATCACGTCCTTGCCGTCAACCTCGATGGGACGGTCGGAGCGGTTGCGCAGGGCGGTGTGCAGTACGGCGCGTCCTTCGGTCATGTTGATCTTGTCGCCGTTGAACATGGCGTCGATGGCGCTGCGCAGATCGGTCTCGCCAGCCAGGTTCACCAGCAGCTTGAGGGTCTCTTCGGTGATCAGGTTCTTGGAGTAGTCGACCAGGATGTCGCCACCGAAGGTGAGGGAGAACTTGTCAAAACGCTTGGGATCCTGTGCGAACAGATCCTTGAGACGCATCTCCTTGTTGGCTGCAAAATGGGCTTCCAGTGCCTGCCAGGCCTGGGTCCGGGTTGGATTGATATTTTTCATAGGATTATCAGTCTTCCAAGTTGTGTTTGAACCTTGCAGGCAAGGCTCCCGCCAAACCTTATTATGCGAGCATTATACCGGGCACTCCGTGCGCCCCGTGTAACAGAGCATTACCAATTGTCTGCAACGAGGGAGTGTACAACCAAAACAGTGCGATTATGAGTCACTCAGTACCCCGGGATCTTGCGTTCGCGCATGCTTGCTCGGGTTGAAAAGGCTTTCATTTCAAGGGGAGCGCGGCCGTGGCTCTGGAAAGCTGGCGTGACAGATCAAAGGGTATTCAACAGACGCTCATCGGACGGTTTTTTGAGCAGGCGCAAATGGTGGGCAACAGACGCTGGCTATCATATGAGCCGAATGGACGAGATCTCCCAGGGATGGCCAAGGTATGGAATCAATGGTGTGGAATGAGGAGATCGAGATGAAAGCCCTGTTATCCCTGTTTGCCCTGAGCCTGATCGCCACCGGCCTCATCGGTTTGCTGACCCTGACGCTGGCCAATGCGGCGCCGACGCTGGAGATCCGCGTACTGGCGGTGATCGGAGCCGTGCTGGGGGGTTATGTGCTGATGCAGCCCCTGCTCAACCGGGTTGCACGCCGGCTGGGGTGAGAACGCGGTGCGACCTGGTGCGCAAGACCGGCCTGTGGCCGGTTTTTTCATGTCACAGAAGGCAGAAACGACAGTGCCAGCCCGAAGGCTGGCACTGGAGAACGCACACCGAGGATCAATCCGCAGTCTTTTGCATGTGGACCACACGCTGGGGGAAGGGAATCTCGATGCCCTCGGCGTCGAAGGTGAGCTTCACCTTCTCGTGGAAGTCGAACCAGACACCCCAGTAATCACCGGTCTTGACCCAGGGACGCACCACGATATTGACCGAGGAGTCGGCCAGCGCGGCAACGGCAATGGTGGCGGCCTGCTCCTTCAGGATGCGGGGCTCTTCGCTCACCAGCCGCTCCAGGATCTGTTTGGCCTTGCGCAGGTCGGAGCCGTAGCCGATGCCGAAGGTCATGTCGACGCGGCGGGTATCCATGCGCGAGTAGTTGACGATGGTGCCGTTGAGGATGGCGGAGTTCGGCACTACCACCATCTTGTTGTCACCCGAGGTGAGGGTGGTGGTGAAGAGCTGCACCGATTGCACAACGCCATTGGTGCCTGCCACCTCGATGAATTCCCCTGCCTTGATGGGGCGGAAGATGATGAGCAGGAAACCGGCGGCAAAGTTGGAGAGAGAGCCCTGCAGCGCCAGACCGATGGCCAGACCGGCGGCACCGATGATGGCCACGAAGGAGGCGGTCTGCACCCCGACCCGGCCCAGAGCGGCGATCACCACGAACACCAGAATGGTGTATTTGAGGATGCTGCCGACGAAGTGGGTGACGGTGGTGTCCAGCTTGCGGGTCTGCATCACCTTGACCACGCCACCGCTGAGAAGGTTGGCGGCAATGTAACCGACCAGCAGGGTGATCAGGGCGGCGGCGATGTTGACCGCATACTCGATGATCAGTCCCTGGTTGTTGGTCAGCCAGGTCTGTGCTTCGGTAATGATCTCGGGTTCCATAGGATGTCCTGTTGGTGTGAAGATTTATGGCAGATGAATCTAACACTTGAGCGCGACAAGCTGGGTCGCATCTGGTGCTTGTCTCTTCTTTTGTGCCACAAAAAGCAAGGGAGGCCAAGGCCTCCCGCTTTGTCACAACCCTGCTGGCGCAGGGACGCTGGGCATGTGCGCACTCAGCTTTGCAGCAGCTGGCTGCGGATAAACTGCCACTGATCTTCAAACCCGGCAGTGGGCTTGATGTTGAACTCCGAGCGGACGTGCATTGGTTGATGCGGTCTGCTGGCTCAGCTTTGCAGCAGCTGGCTGCGGATAAACTGCCACTGATCTTCAAAGCCGGCAGTGGGCTTGATTGTGAACTCGGAGCGGACGTGCATTGGTTGATGCGGTCTGCTGGCTCAGCTTTGCAGCAGCTGGCTGCGGATGAACTGCCACTGATCTTCAAAGCCGGCAGTGGGCTTGATTGTGCACTCGGAGCGGACGTGCATTGGTTGATGCGGTCTGCTGGCTCAGCTTTGCAGCAGCTGGCTGCGGATAAACTGCCACTGATCTTCAAACCCGGCGGTGGGCTTGATTTTGAACTCCGAGCGGACGAACTGGCTGATGCGGCCCTCAGTATAGGCCAGCAGCAGGTTGGCCAGCATGGTCTCGTCGAGCTGGAAGCCCTGGCCTTCCCGCAGCCGTTTCTCGCGCAGTACCTGCTTGATCTGGGTCTCCAGCTTGTCGAACAGAATGCTGATGCGATCCCGCAGCCGATCGTGTTCGCCCAGCAGGGCATCGCCATTGAGAATGCGGGTGATGCCGGGGTTGCGCTCGGCGAACACCAGCAGCAGCTGCAGTATGTGATGGCAGCGGGCCATGGTGTCCTTCTCTTCGGCCATGATCAGGTTGACCCGTGACAGCAGGGAATCCTCGATAAAGTCGATCAGCCCCTCGAACATCCTCGCCTTGCTGGGAAAATGCCGGTAGAGGGCCGCCTCGGACACACCGACCTCGGCCGCGAGGCGTGCCGTGGTGATGCGCTGGCCCGGGCTGGTTTCCAGCATGTGGGCGAGTGCCTGCAGGATCTGATCGCGCCGACTCTGTTTCTGGTTACTGCTTGCCATGGATTCCCCTAAAAAAACAATGGCTTGATTCTATTATTTGGCACGTGCCCCAGGGGCCGTGTGGTCTTGTTATTGGCGACCAGAAGAACCAAACCCGCCTTCACCCCGTTCACTCTGATTGAATTCGTCGACCAACTGGAAGCTGGCCTGTACCACCGGCAGGATCACCAGCTGGGCGATGCGCTCGCCAGGCTGCATGGTGAAGCTGTCGTTGCCACGGTTCCAGACCGAGACCATCAACTGACCCTGGTAGTCGGAGTCGATGAGGCCGACCAGGTTGCCCAGCACGATGCCGTGCTTATGGCCGAGGCCGGAGCGGGGCAGGATGGTGGCGCACAGACCCGGATCCTGGATGTGAATGGCCAGCCCGGTCGGCACCAGCGTGGTGTCGCCCGGGGCCAGGGTCAGCGGGGCATCCAGCAGGGCGCGCAAGTCCATGCCAGCGGAGCCCGGTGTGGCGTAAGCGGGCAGCGGGAAGTCGGTGCCGATGCGGGCATCCAGGATTTTCAGTTCAATTTGTGTCGTCATGAATCTTTTTCAATTGGATCGCCTGGCGATCGGGTGGTACTGCAGGAGCCTGGGGCTCCCGGCATGTTCAATGGGCTCAGGGTCGATAATGGCGTGCAATCAGGGCGACAAGATGACGGGCGAGCGTCAGCTTATCGGCCAGGGGCAGGGCGGCTTGACCCCCTTGCCAGAAGACGGTCAGGGCGTTGTCATCGGCATTGAAACCCTGGCCTGCACGGGACACATCGTTGGCTGCGATCATGTCCAGCCGCTTACGTCGAAGTTTGTCGAGGGCGTATTGTTCCACATCCACGGTTTCGGCGGCAAATCCGACGGTGAAGGGTTTGTCTGACAACGCCCCCACATCGGCGATGATGTCGGGGTTTTTGACCAGGGTCAGCTGCATTTGGTCGTTGTCGCCGGTCTTCTTGATCTTTTGCTCGGCCACCTGGGCGGGACGGTAGTCGGCGACGGCAGCGCAGCCGATAAAGAGGTCGCACTCACCGACCCGGCTCATCACTGCTTCGTGCATCTGCAGGGCACTCTCCACATCGATGCGGGTAACGCCGGCCGGGGTGGCCAGTGCCACCGGGCCGCTCACCAGGGTCACCTCCGCGCCCGCTTCGCGCGCGGCGTGGGCGATGGCGTAGCCCATCTTGCCGGAGCTGTGGTTGCTGATATAGCGCACCGGATCCAGCGCCTCGCGGGTCGGCCCGGCTGTGAGCAGCAGCCTGACGCCTGCCAGGAGCGGTTCGGCGGCGAGCTGCTGGCAGCAGCGTTCCACCAGTTCCAGGGGATCCAGCATCCGGCCCGGGCCCACATCGCCGCAGGCCTGGCTGCCGGAATCCGGCCCCCACAGCTGAATGCCGCGCTCGGCGAGGGTCTGAAGGTTGGCCTGGGTGGCGGCGTTGCGGTACATCTGCTGGTTCATGGCTGGCGCCAGGGCGATAGTCGCCGGGGTGGCAAGGCAGAGGGTGGTGAGCAGCTCGTCCGCCATGCCGGCGGCCATGCGGGCCATCAGGTTGGCGCTGGCGGGGGCGATCAGCACCAGATCGGCCCACTTGGCCAGTTCGATGTGGCCCATGCCCGCCTCGGCAGCCGGGTCCAGCAGACTGTCGGCCACCGGGTGGCCTGAGACGGCTTGCAGGGTCAGCGGGGTGATGAACTCCTTGGCGGAGCGGGTCATCACCACTCGCACCTCGGCCCCCTGATCTTTCAGGCGACGTACCAGTTCGGCACTCTTGTAGGCGGCGATCCCGCCACTGACACCCAACAGGATGCGTTTATCGGCCAATCTCATCTGCTGCTTCTCTTCCGGCTCACTCTGACTGGTCGGCTAAGATAGCACAGGCAATGGGTGGCGACAGAGGCTGACATGGGGGAGTTGTGGTCGGGCTCGCGGGATTCTTTGCTATGTTTTCTCTCAATAGCCATGAGGGAGAGACAAATGAGCATCAAGGAGTGGCCGGAAGAGGAGCGCCCGAGGGAAAAGCTGCTGCGCCGAGGGGCGGCGACGCTCTCCGATGCCGAACTGCTGGCCATCTTCCTGCGCACCGGGGTCAGCGGGTTGAGTGCGGTGGACCTCTCCCGCCAGTTGTTGCAGCAGTTTGGTTCCCTGCGGGCACTGCTGGGAGCCGAGCAGCAGGATTTTTGTGGCGCTCACGGGCTGGGACCTGCCAAGTATGCCCAGTTGCAGGCGGTGCTGGAGATGGGGCGGCGCCATCTGGCCGAACAGTTGCAACGGGGAGAGGCGCTCACCTCGCCCGGGCTTACCCGTGACTTTCTGCAAGCCCAGTTGCGGGATCGGGGGCGGGAGGTGTTCGCCCTGCTGCTGCTCGACAACCAGCACAGGGTCATCCGGTTTGTCGAACTTTTTTACGGCACCCTCGACTCGGCGAGCGTCTGGCCCAGAGAAATCGTGCAGATCGCGCTCAAACATAATGCAGCCGCCGTGATTCTGGCGCATAATCACCCGTCCGGCGTGGCCGAGCCCAGTCGGGCGGACCGCCAGATCACGGATCGGATCCTGGCCGCCCTGGCCCTGGTCGATATCAGAGTGCTTGATCACCTGGTGATCGGTGATGGCATCACGGTTTCTTTCGCAGAGCGTGGTTGGTTGTGACTGGGCTCTGGCACTGTATTAGTTGATCTTTGATCACGGATGCTGTATAAAATGCCGCCTTCTGTTTGCCCCGCAATCGAAGGCCAGCGGGGCAGATATTTGCTCGAGCAATGAAGTAAGATTTGGAGAGACTGACATGTCTAGAGTATGCCAAGTAACCGGCAAGCGCCCGGCAGTTGGTAACAACCGTTCGCACGCTAACAACGCTACCAAGCGTCGTTTCCTGCCGAACCTGCACACTCACCGTTTCTGGGTTGAGAGTGAAAAACGCTTCGTGAGCCTGCGCGTATCCGCAAAAGGCATGCGTATCATCGACAAGCGCGGCGTTGAAGTGGTTCTGGCTGAACTGCGTGCCAGCGGCGTTAAGGTATAAGGAATTAGATCATGGCTAAAGGTATTCGCGATAAGATTCGCCTGAACTCCAGCGCCGGTACTGGTCACTTCTATACCACTACCAAGAACAAGCGCACCATGCCCGAAAAAATGGAGATCAAGAAATTTGATCCCGTGATTCGTCAGCATGTGATCTACAAAGAAGGCAAAATCAAGTAATTACTTGGTTTCGCTGCAAAAACCCGGCCTCGTGCCGGGTTTTTTTATGGCTGGAATTCAGTACACTGCCGATTCGAAGGGAGGCTAGCCATGTTCAAACTGAGCCGCAAAGGCTGGAACAACGTGATCATCGTGGTCGTGTTGATCGTCATTACCCTGTTGCACCGGCTGGAGCAGGCCCAGCAGGAGAACAGTGCCAAACGCGCGCGTCCGCTGTTGCCGGAGAGTGCCGTGGTGCTGACCTGGCAGGGACCGAGCTGGCAGATAGAGCGTATCGGCCAGGGCTGGCGCAGCGCGCCGGATCTGGGGCTTGGCAGCACCCAGCTGGCGGCCCGCATCGAGGCGTGGCAAGGCTGGCTGCTGCCCCCCGGCGAGCCCGTGCGCGGCACCCCGGTGACCCTCAAGATCTGGATCGCCGGACAGAGCGATCCGGTGGAAGTCGGGCTCTATCAGGACGACGGCAAGTTTGCCGCCCTGCTGCCCTCCTCGACCTGGCTCAGCCTGAGTCAGGCGCAATACCGTGACCTGATGCGTCCCATTCCCTGAACGAGAGATCGCCCATGCCTGAATTACCGGAAGTCGAAGTCAGCCGCCAGGGCATCTCCCCCTGGCTTACCGGCATCAAGGTGACCCGCGTGGTGGTGCGGGACGGCCGCCTGCGCTGGCCCGTGCCCGGCGAGATCCAGGAGCTGGTGGATCTCACCATCCACCGCGTCAGCCGCCGCGCCAAATACCTGTTGCTGGAGACCGACTTTGGCACCGCCATCCTGCATCTCGGGATGTCCGGCAGCCTGCGGGTGCTGGACATCGGCACCCCGGCCGAGAAGCACGATCATGTGGATATCGAGCTGGCCAACGGCAAGCTGCTGCGGCTCAACGATCCGCGCCGTTTTGGCGCCCTGCTGTGGACCCGCGAACCGACCGAGGCCCATGCCCTGCTCGCCAAGCTGGGGCCGGAACCCCTCACCGATGCCTTCCATGCCGATTACCTGCGGGAGCGGGCGAAGGGGCGCAGCACCGCCATCAAGCAGTTCCTGATGGACAACCACGTGGTGGTCGGGGTGGGCAACATCTACGCCAACGAGGCGCTCTATGCCGCCGGCATTCATCCCAGGCGGGCGGCAGGCAACATCAGCGCCGAGCGGCTGGGCACCCTGGTGAGCGAGATCAAGCGGGTGTTGGCCGAAGCCATTCGCCAGGGGGGCACCACCCTCAAGGATTTCACCAGCGCCGACGGCAAGCCGGGCTATTTCGTCCAGCAGCTGCAGGTTTACGGCCGTGGCGGCCAGCCCTGTTTCCACTGCCACACCCTGCTCACCGAGGTGAAGATGGGCCAGCGAACCACGGTGTTCTGCTCCCACTGCCAACGCTGAAAGTGGGATTTTTGAGCCGGAACCGGCCAAGTTGTAAGAGAGTATTTCCGGTCTGTTGAAGCGGCGTCAGCCCATGACTACTATCTCGCCAGTTCAGGCTGCGCAGTCTGCTCTACCGTGCGCAGTTGAACCGGGTATTCGAGCTGTTCCAGAGCGCCCCCCTGCGGGCGCTTCCCGCCCGCCACCCCGAGCTGCTCGACAAGCCGATGCGCCCCTATCGCTTCGCCTGCTCGACGGTGAACCAGCGGGTCAAGATGGTGGAGGATCACTACCGCCTGCTGCTGGGCCTGTACCCCGAGCTCATCGACCCGCTCTATCTGGGGGAGGGGATAGTGCTGGGCCATTATCCCGATGGCGGCTGGCGCATCGTGCTGCGTCACGACGGCACCTTCCGCAGGGAGGCGGAGCTGGCGCTCTCCATCGTCAACGCGCGGGGGGAGCGACTCTACAGCTGTGCCTTCTCCCTGGCGGGCAACGAACAGGAGCTGGCCCTGGTGATCGGGTCGGTGCAGGGGCCAGAGCCCTGTGTCGAGCAGCCCCAGGAGCAGGTGCGGGCATTGACCCGGGCGGGTCAGGGTCTGAGGCCCAAGTCGCTGGTGGTGATGCTGGTGATGGCGCTGGCCGGGGCCATGGGGGCCCACCGGGTCTGTGCGGTGCGCATGAAGGCCCACATCTTCCAGGCAAGACGGTACAGCAAGAAGAAGAAAGCCTGCCTGCAGGCGGACTACGACGAGCTGTGGCAGGAGTTTGGCGCCCTCGATCAGGACGCCAACTTCGTGCGGCTGCAACCCGTGGTGCGCAAGCCGCTGGAGGAGATCGCCTCCAAGAAGCGGGCCATGTACCGGCGCCGTTACGAGTGGCTCGATCAGCTGGAGCTGGCGATCCGCCAGCAGTTTGCCCGCAGCTAGGCGTGCAGTGCGTTGATGCAACAAGGGCTACCCGCGGGTAGCCCTTGTTCGTTTCTGCCCATCAGGGGAGGGGATTAGCGCTGCTGCCTGGCGGCGATGGCCTGAGCCACCAGGGGGTCGACGAACTGGTGGATGTCACCTCCGTGCAGCGCCACCTCCTTCACCAGGGTGGAGGAGATGAAGGAGTTCTCCTCCGCCGGGGTGAGGAAGACGCTCTCCAGGGTGGGCATCAGGCGACGGTTCATGTTGGCGAGCTGGAACTCGTATTCGAAGTCGGAGACAGCGCGCAGGCCGCGGATCAGCACGTTGGCCTGCTGCTCCCTGGCAAAATCCACCAGCAGGCCTGAGAAGCCCACCACCTTGACGTTGGGCAGGTGAGCCGTCACCTGCCGAGCCAGCTGAACGCGCTCCTCGAGATCGAACAGCGGCCGTTTGCTCGGGCTGTTGGCCACCCCGACCACCACCTCGTCGAACAGTCTGGCGGCGCGGCCAATGAGATCGGTATGGCCGTTGGTGATGGGGTCGAAGGTGCCGGGATAGATTACCTTGTTGGTCATGCTGCTGATTCCTGAAACCGGAAAACTGGTCGCATTATAGGGGCTGTTGCCGGTTTGTCGCGACCGGGATGGCGCGGATTTCTGGCGCTGATCGGCGGCCGGGGTCGCACAAATCGGAGCCCCGTGGCGTCTTCGCTTGAGAATCGCCCTGCATCAGGCAAGAATACCCGCATCGCGCATCAAGCCTCCTTCGCTGGTGACAGGGAGCATAGGGATTTTTTATGAAACGTATTCTGGTAGTCCGCAATGACAAGATTGGTGACTTCATGCTGGCGTGGCCGAGCTTTGCCATGCTCAAGCGCTCCATGGAGTGTCATGTGACTGCCCTGGTTCCCGCCTACACGGCGCCCCTGGCCCGCCTCTGCCCATGGATCGACGAGATCATCCTGGATCCTGGTGCCCGGGCCGACAAGGAGCAGCAACGCGCCCTGCTGGCGCGCATCAAGGCGGCCGCCTTCGATGCCTCCATCTGCCTCTTCTCCAACACCCGCAATGCCAAGCTGGTGTGGAAGGCGCACATTCCCTACCGGCTGGCCCCGGCCACCAAGCTGGCCCAGGTGCTCTACAACCAGCGCCTGGTGCAGCGCCGCTCCCGCTCCCAGAAGCCGGAGTACGAATACAACCTGGATCTGGTGCGCCGCTTCCTCGCCGATCAGCATCAGGCTGTGGTAGAGCCACAAGGACCCTACCTCGGCTTCGACCCCGAGAGCCTGCTGCAGGTGCGCGAGCAGGTCGCCGCCCGTCTCAGGCTCGACGCCAGCCGCCCCTGGCTGATGGTGCATGCGGGCAGCGGCGGCTCGGCCAACAACCTCTCCATCGAGCAGTACTCGCGCCTCATCATCAAGCTCAACCAGGCCTGTCCCGAGTTGCAGTGCGTGTTGACGGCAGGGCCGGGGGAGGAGGGGAAGGCGGAGCAGTTGGCGGCCGAACTGCTGGCCCATGGGGGCAACGGCTGGATCTATCGCTCCGACGAGGGGCTGCCGAAGTTCTGCCAGGTGATGGCCAACGCCGCCCTGTTCGTGGCGGGCAGCACGGGGCCCCTGCACATCGCTGCGGCCATGGACGTGCCGACCGTCGGCTTCTTCCCGGCACACCGTTCGGCGACGCCGCTGCGCTGGCGGCCGCTCAACGGCGAGGGGCGCCATCTGCCCTTCAGCCCGCCGGAAGACAGCGACCACCCGGAGGACATGAGCCAGCTCGATCCCAAGGCGATGGCGGCAGAGATCGCCCGCTGGGCGCAGCCCTTCTGGCGCGCCGAGCGCTGAGAGCGCACACAGAACATACAGACAGGGCCCCGCAGGGCCCTGTATTGTATGGGGATGCGCCTTACTGGCAGGCCAGCCTACCGGACGTGGTCCCCGACAGCCCCCTTGACGGGCCGGCCCGGGCCCCGGGCAGGGGAAACCTGTCGGTATAAGCCGGAGTCGGGTCATGTTGCCAATATCCATGCATTCGGCTTATAGCGGCCAGTTTTCGTCCGTGGCGCCCGGGTTTGCGCCGTGAGCGGCCCCGCGAGGGCTGCGCCCGCTCCATGGCAATAGGGTTTGCCCCTTGTCCCGCTGGAACAAGGGGTGAGTGATTAATGGGATGTTTGAGGCGCGATGCCCTATTTCGGCTGCTGGAGCTGCTGGCGAACCCAGAGATCGGCGTATTTGACGAAGGTGGAGTGGGCGGAGAGAATGGCCAGCAGCAGGCCCTGCTTGCCGTCGAGGAAACCGGCCTTGAGCAGGTACATCTTGAGGAAGCAGCCGACGGCGTGGACCAGCCCCTGGCCGAGGGATCCCTTCTTGCCGCGGGCGGTGCGCTGATCGGCCCATGCGCGGGCATAGCCGGCGGATTTGACCAGGTAGTGTTCCAGATCCCGGTAGGTGTAGTGGAGGAGGTCGCCCTGCAGGTTGACGATCTTCATGTTGGCGCGCACCTCCACCTTCTCGTGTACCAGCGCCTCGTTGTAGCCGGTCAGCGCCTTGGGGTAGAGGCGCAGCACCCGATCCGGGTACCAGCCGCTGTGGCGGATGAAGCGGCCGAACACCCAGGAGAGGCGCGGGATGGAGTAGATGGTGTCGCTGGCCGGGTTGGCCATGACCCCCTGGATGGCTTCCCTGAGTTCCGGGGTGAGCCGCTCGTCCGCGTCCAGCCACAGCACCCACTCCGACTGGACATGGGACTGGGCGAGGCGGCGCTGACGGCCGAAACCGGGCCAGGTGGTGTTGACGAAGAAGCGGGCGCCAAATTCGGCGGCGATGGCCGGGGTGTCATCCTGACTGCCGGAGTCGAGAATGACGATTTCATCCGCCAGGCCTTCGAGGGAGGCGAGGCAGGCACGGAGGTTGTCGGCTTCGTTCTTGACGATCAGGACGGCCGCCAGGGTCGGTTTTTTCACAGGCAAGGGACTCTTGTTGGTGCCCGGCGGGCGGGTCATGCTCGGATTGGCGCCCATTCTAGCCTAAAACCCCGCGCGGGGCATGACCCGAGGGCCCGGTGGACCCGCTTTTGAATGCGGGGGAAGGGGGATCTCTGCTACCCGGCAGTCTGTGGCCCAGGGCACGCCGTGTCCGGGTGGAAGAGGGCCTCAGGAGGGATGCGCGGGGGAGCAGATCCTGCCAGGGAGGCGTTTTGCGGGGGCAGACGGGTATCTTCTGTTATTTCTTCGGCCTTTCTTGGGGCATAATCTCGCCCAGTAACGATCAACAGCCGGGCCAGTCCCGAGAGAAGACGCGCGATGAAGATATTGGTGATCGGCCCCTCCTGGGTCGGCGACATGGTGATGTCCCAGAGCCTCTACAAGGCGCTCAAGAGCAACCACCCGGGCAGCGAGCTCCATGTGATGGCGCCGACCTGGTGCGTTGCGCTGCTGGAGCGGATGCCCGAGGTGGACAAGGCCATCCCCATGCCGCTTGGCCACGGTGACTTCAAGCTGGGGGCACGCCGTCGCCTTGGCAAGCAGTTGGCCACGGAGCAGTACGATCAGGCCATCATCCAGCCCAACTCCATGAAGTCGGCCCTCATCCCCTGGTTTGCCAGGATCCCGGTGCGCACCGGCTGGAAGGGGGAGCACCGCTTCGGTCTGCTCAACGATATGCGCAGCAACAAGCAGGCCTTCCCGCTGATGGTGGAAGGCTATGTGGCTCTGGCCTACCCCAAGGGGCAGATGAAGAGTCGGGACGACATTCCCGCTATTCCCCATCCCTCCCTGCACGTGGATCTCATCAACCAGGGCAAGGCGCTGGAGCGGCTCGGCCTGAATCGTGCCCGCCCTGTGCTGGTGCTCTGTCCGGGGGCCGAGTTCGGCCCGGCCAAACGCTGGCCGGAGGGGCACTACGCCGTGGTGGCGCAAAAGCACCTCGACGAGGGATGGCAGGTGTGGATCTTCGGTTCGGGCAAGGACGTGGACGTGGCCAACACCATCCGCGATCGGATCAACCCCCTGTCGCGCCCCAACTGCCACGTGCTGGCGGGCAAGACCAGCCTGCACGAGGCGATCGACCTGGTGGCGCTGGCCGGTCGGGTCATTGCCAACGACTCGGGCCTGATGCACGTGGCGGCCGCCCTCAACCGGCCGCTGATCGGCGTCTACGGCTCCACCTCGCCCCTCTATACCCCACCGCTGGCGGACAGGGTCGAGATCGTCCACACCGACATCGAGTGCCGCCCCTGCTTCAAGCGCACCTGCAAGTTCGGCCACCTCAAGTGCCTGATCGAGCTGATGCCGGAACAGGTCATCGAGGCGGGAAATCGGCTGGAGCGTGGTGAAACGGCAGATCTGACCATAGTGCGGCATCCGGTGGAATCCTCTGCTGCTGAACCAGGTAATAGCTAGCATGATCTACCGGTTGCTCTACAACCTGCTGATCCACCTGGGGTTGCCCCTGGCGCTGCTGGCGCTCTACAAGCCCAAAAAAGGCAAGCCCGGCTTCGGGGCGCGCTGGGCCGAGCATCTGGGACGATTGCCGCCGACCGGACAGGAGGCTCCCCTCTGGATCCATGCGGTGAGCGTGGGGGAGACCCTGGCCATCACCCCCTTCATCCGCGCCCTCAAGGCCGAGCGCCCCGAGCTGCCCATCCTGCTCACCACCACCACCCGCACCGGCGCCGAACAGGCAGCCAAGCTTGGGGATCTGGTGGTGCATCGCTATGCGCCTCTCGACTACCCCTGGGCCGTCTCGGCGTTTCTGAGCACCGTCAAGCCCCGCGCCCTCTGGGTGATGGAGACAGAGCTGTGGCCGAACTGGCTGGCGGCCTGCGAGGCACGCCACCTGCCGGTGACCATCCTCAATGCCCGCCTCTCGGAGCGATCCTGTCAGCGCTATGGTCGCTTCCAGGGCGCATTCGATGCCCTGAGCCGCCCGCTGACCCACCTGCTGTGCCAGCATCAGGACGATGCGGATCGCTTCCATCGGCTGGGGATAGGGCGCAACCGGCTGGCGGTGACCGGCTCCATCAAGTTCGACATCCAGTTTGGCGACGAGGTGCAGGCCAGGGGCCGTGCCCTGCGCCAGCAACTGGGGGAGGCACGACCTGTCTGGATCGCCGCCAGTACCCACCAGGGGGAAGACGAGCTGGTGCTGGCTGCCTTTGATCGGGTGCTCAAGGCCCACCCCTCCGCCCTGCTGATCCTGGTGCCGCGCCATCCCGAGCGTTTCGATCGGGTGGCCGAGCTGTGCGCCCCCTACGGTTGCGTGCGGCGTACGGCGGGCAGTGCGGTCGGCGAGAGCGACAAGGTTTACCTGGGTGACACCATGGGCGAGCTGCCACTGATGCTGGCGGCGGCGGATCTCGCCTTTGTCGGTGGCAGCCTGGTGCCCGTGGGCGGTCACAACCTGCTGGAACCGGCGGCGCTGGGCAAACCCTGCCTAACCGGCCCCGTTTATTTCAACTTCAGCGACATCACCCGCCAGCTGGTGGCCCAGGGGGGCGCCGCCGTGGTGGCGGATGCCGAGGCGCTCGGTGACAAGGTGAACGCCTTGCTCGCCGATGCGGGCGCCCGCCGCGAGATGGGGGAGCAGGCCCGTGCCGTGGTGCTGCGCAACCAGGGGGCGCTGGCGCGCACCCTCTCCCACTGCCTCGCCAGCCTGGAAGGTGACGACTGAGGCGGGGCGGCGTGGTAGCCGCCCCGCCAGCATGTCTGTCAAACCCCGGGAGACAATCCGCGCCTCTTTCCTTTATGCTCTGCCCTTTGCCCCTGACCCTGTGATGCCCCGATGAACCGCGCTCCCCTGCTGTTGATGATACTGGTCACCCTGCTGGCCGCCGCTGGCTGGCTCTTCTCGAAAGAGGCGATTCGCGAACTGCCCACCGCCGCCTTTATCGGCAGCCGCTTCCTGCTGGCCGCCCTGCTGCTGTTGCCGCTCGCCTGGTTGCGCGAGCCGCCCCCCAGTGGCTCACAACTGCTGCGCGCCGCCGGGTGCGGCACCTTGCTCGGGGCCAGCCTGCTGTTCTGGGTTACCGCCATCAGCCAGAGCGATGCGCTCGGCAGTGGCGCCTTCATCATGAGCGTGGCCACCCTGATGGCGCCGCTCGCCGCCTGGGCCGCCTTCAAGGCCAGACCCGGCCGCCACTACTGGCTCACCCTGCCCGTCGCCGTGGCTGGCCTGCTGCTGCTCTCCAGCAGCACCCACTGGGGCGTGTCGCTCTCCCTGTTCTGGTTTCTGGCGGCGGCCGCCACCCTGGGAGTCCAGCTCGCGGTGCACCGCCACTTCGCCCAGTCCATCCCTCCTACCTGGCTCACCTGCATCCAGTTGGCGGTGACCGGACTGCTCGGCACCCTGCTCTCCCTGCTGACCGAGCAGTGGCCCGCCAGCATCGGCACTGGCATCTGGGGCTGGTTTGCGGCCAGCGTCCTGATCGCCACCACATTGCGCTACTGGCTGCTCACCCACGCCCTGAGCCGGATGACCACGGCCCACGCCGCCCTGCTGATGCTGCTGGAACCGGTCTGGACCCTGATCTTAAGCACCTTCTTCTATGACGAGCCGCTGGGCCCCGCCAAGCTGGCCGGCGCCGGCCTGGTGCTGGGCGCCCTGGTGCTCTACCAGCTCCCCCTGCTGCTGCGCAGCCGAAGGCTGAAGTCACCGGTCTAGCCTGCACGGGCGGGGGATGGATCAAAAAGAAGGAGAGGGTCTGCATGGCAGACCCTCTTTGCGTGATGGCACATGTCGGGCTCCCTTTGCTAGGGGTTACCATCAGTCAGGCGGCTGAGCGCTGCGGGAAACGAGCATAAAAAAGGTTCTTCGCGGGATCTTGGGGAAGTGGAAGTTGACAGACAGGGTGCTGGTAAACTGGCTGTCTCCAAACACACCACCACCATCACCCTGCTGTCGCCGTGCATCATATTGATATTGCCTCCTTCTGGCCAGGTTAT
>NZ_JAGKRI010000291.1:0-1134 GCF_017939255.1 Aeromonas sp. Prich7-2 | reverse complement strand
CGAGGGCTTTACTAAGCTTGCCCCTTCCGCCGTTGTCATAATCGGTTATGGCATCGCATTTTATTTTCTTTCTCTGGTTCTGAAATCCATCCCTGTCGGTGTTGCTTATGCAGTCTGGTCGGGACTCGGCGTCGTCATAATTACAGCCATTGCCTGGTTGCTTCATGGGCAAAAGCTTGATGCGTGGGGCTTTGTAGGTATGGGGCTCATAATTGCTGCCTTTTTGCTCGCCCGATCCCCATCGTGGAAGTCGCTGCGGAGGCCGACGCCATGGTGACGGTGTTCGGCATTCTGAATCTCACCGAGGACTCCTTCTTCGATGAGAGCCGGCGGCTAGACCCCGCCGGCGCTGTCACCGCGGCGATCGAAATGCTGCGAGTCGGATCAGACGTCGTGGATGTCGGACCGGCCGCCAGCCATCCGGACGCGAGGCCTGTATCGCCGGCCGATGAGATCAGACGTATTGCGCCGCTCTTAGACGCCCTGTCCGATCAGATGCACCGTGTTTCAATCGACAGCTTCCAACCGGAAACCCAGCGCTATGCGCTCAAGCGCGGCGTGGGCTACCTGAACGATATCCAAGGATTTCCTGACCCTGCGCTCTATCCCGATATTGCTGAGGCGGACTGCAGGCTGGTGGTTATGCACTCAGCGCAGCGGGATGGCATCGCCACCCGCACCGGTCACCTTCGACCCGAAGACGCGCTCGACGAGATTGTGCGGTTCTTCGAGGCGCGGGTTTCCGCCTTGCGACGGAGCGGGGTCGCTGCCGACCGGCTCATCCTCGATCCGGGGATGGGATTTTTCTTGAGCCCCGCACCGGAAACATCGCTGCACGTGCTGTCGAACCTTCAAAAGCTGAAGTCGGCGTTGGGGCTTCCGCTATTGGTCTCGGTGTCGCGGAAATCCTTCTTGGGCGCCACCGTTGGCCTTCCTGTAAAGGATCTGGGTCCAGCGAGCCTTGCGGCGGAACTTCACGCGATCGGCAATGGCGCTGACTACGTCCGCACCCACGCGCCTGGAGATCTGCGAAGCGCAATCACCTTCTCGGAAACCCTCGCGAAATTTCGCAGTCGCGACGCCAGAGACCGAGGGTTAGATCATGCCTAGCATTCACCTTCCGGCCGCCCGCTA
>NZ_JAGKRI010000290.1:0-302 GCF_017939255.1 Aeromonas sp. Prich7-2 | reverse complement strand
CCGGCACTGGGACCACTGCCGGTGCATCCCTATCGCTATGTCGCCATCAAAACGGTCAAGGTCAACATCGACTATCACGTCAGTTATGAGCAGCACCATTACTCGGTGCCACACCAGTATGTGGGTCAGCAACTGGAGCTCCATGCGGGCGATACCCTGCTTCAGGTCTATCACCAGCAACAGCTGGTCGCGAGCCATCCACGTAAAACCATCCCGGGGATGAGCACGCTCCCTGAGCACATGCCGGAACGTCACAGCAAGCAGCAACGCTGGACCCCAGGGCGTCTTAAACAGTGGGCTGC
>NZ_JAGKRI010000289.1:0-638 GCF_017939255.1 Aeromonas sp. Prich7-2 | reverse complement strand
GAGAGAAGTTGCTCAAGATAGTGGTTGGCATCGATAATGGTCATGGCTTCGTGCGTGGCGGTTTTGTTTGGCGATAAAATCAGATCACAATCGAAGCCATTTTTATATCTATTTCAATTGGTTGCTGCTAAAGATCCTGTACATGAGCAGTCAGTTACCACGAACTATACTGATCTTACGTACAGTTATCGAGGTGCGAGATCATGGCCAAAAGCAAAATCCAATTCCAGAAAGGCTACAGCCTGTTTCAGTTTCTCAAGGACTATGGCACTGAGGCTCAGTGCGAAAACGCGCTGTTCACTTGGCGTTTTCCTAACGGCTTTGTCTGCCCTGAATGTGCCAACAAGACCTGTTGTCGCCTGAGAAGGCGGCCACGTGTGTGGCAATGCAATCACTGCCGTCACCAGATGTCATTGACTGGAAACACGATTTTCGCAAACACCAAGCTCCCACTGACCAAGTGGTTTCTGGCAATGCACCTGTTGTCACAAACCAAAACAGGCTTGTCAGCGATGGAGCTAAAGCGCCAGTTGGGCGTCAAATATGACACCGCCTGGATGCTCAAGCACAAGCTGCTGCAAGCCATGAAAGAGTCCGATGACAAGCAGCCCATCAGCGGCATCATTCAGCTCGATGAT
>NZ_JAGKRI010000288.1:0-314 GCF_017939255.1 Aeromonas sp. Prich7-2 | reverse complement strand
CACACCGTGGTAAACGCCCTCCCGAAGGTTAAGCTATCTACTTCTGGTGCAACCCACTCCCATGGTGTGACGGGCGGTGTGTACAAGGCCCGGGAACGTATTCACCGCAACATTCTGATTTGCGATTACTAGCGATTCCGACTTCACGGAGTCGAGTTGCAGACTCCGATCCGGACTACGACGCGCTTTTTGGGATTCGCTCACTATCGCTAGCTTGCAGCCCTCTGTACGCGCCATTGTAGCACGTGTGTAGCCCTGGCCGTAAGGGCCATGATGACTTGACGTCATCCCCACCTTCCTCCGGTTTATCACCG
>NZ_JAGKRI010000287.1:0-304 GCF_017939255.1 Aeromonas sp. Prich7-2 | reverse complement strand
ACCCGATGCACACGAGTGTGCTGGAAGGGGTGAACAACAAGATCAAAGTGATAAAGCGTATGGCATATGGATTTAGGGACTCAGAATACTTTTTTCTGAAAATCAAGGCGGCCTTCCCCGGAAAGCCGCGATGAACCAAAAAAAAGAGCCGGCATTCGCCGCAATGCTGTTCACTTAAGCGGAGCCGCATTGCGATTTACCGGAAAACGGGTCTTTGATATCTTCACCGCCCTGGGTCTCGATGGCCTGGGGCGTTTTTCTATGAACATGACGCCTATGCAGCCCCGCAACTCCGCCAACCTCC
>NZ_JAGKRI010000286.1:0-6286 GCF_017939255.1 Aeromonas sp. Prich7-2 | reverse complement strand
ATCCTGTCGTTGGTGGAGACCGGCAAGCGATTGGGCCGCTGCCCACAGGAGTGGTTGAGGGCCGTGGTCAGGGCGTGCATCGAGAAGACAGATTATCCCATCCCGGCAGAACTGATGCCGTCAACCCCGTCCTGGTGAATAGATACTTTTTCTTCAACCATCGCTCGGTCTGTTTGCTTTTGTGAATGATGTAGTTATCGAGGATCAGCGTGATGGTTTTGGCTCGTCGGTAGTGGCGACGCAGCTTTTCCAGCATGGCGATAAACAGGGATGAGTTTTTCTTTATCCCACTGACGTAAAGCACTCTTCCGTTGCCTGCATGGAGAACGCCTGCCAGGTAATGTTTCGCGTTCTGTCCCGGCGTGACAACCCGCTTTTGCTGCGCTCTGAACATCCAGTCGGCCCCTAATTTGGGATTGAGGTCTATATCGACTTCATCCTCATAAAACACCGGATTATCGGCATCACAGCGGGCCAGCGCAGCGTCGATATCCGCCATTTTCTCCTGATAGGCTGGGTCTTTTATCCGCAAGGTCGGCACGGGCCTTCGCCAGACAATGCCCATACGCGGTAACCATCGACGGAGCGTGGAGGCTGCCATATTGAGGCCTGTTAACCGATTGATTTTGATAGCCAATAGTTCGGTACACCAGCGGCTGCGCTGATAACCAAAATCTTGCGGAGAAAACTGCATGAGCAGCACCAGTAAGGTGACAATCTTGGCGACAGGTAAGATCGGGGCACGGCCAGCCGGTAAGGCTTCTAACGCCCCCACACCTTCATCCCGATACCACCGAAGCCAACGGCCGATGGTCGAGCGAGCAGCGCCGGTAAGGTGATGAACATCAGTGATCGTGCGTCCTTCATGTAACAGCAAGATGGCCATCAAGCGACGAGCATGCCCTTTATCACGCGTGGCATGGATGATTTTGTGAATGCGGCGCCGTTGTGGTCGTGGCAGGGGTGGTAGGATAGGCATCAACTCAGTCCTTTTGGTGTGGCTTGTTTTGTTTCGCGCCTAATGAGATCGCACAAACTGGACTGAGTTCCCTTCCTCCTGTGATCTACTATTCGGAACAGCTATTTAGTTATTAGCACACAAAATGATTGACTTATGCCGCGGGGAAAACTAACAAGTTGTCATTCCGACATAGGACGAGCGACTGACTGACGATTTATTAGAAGTGGTGTATATATACGAGAGTGCTCGGGTGAAGACTCCCCACGAATCAAGGCAAGTGATAACCTTGTGGCCTGAGCTGCCATCAACTCAATAGGGTAACGCATAGTCGTTAGTTTAGGACGCAAATATCGAGCATAGATAATGTCATCAAAGCCTATCACGGACACTTCTTCCGGAACTTTGACTCCATTATCAGCCAGTACAGAGAGGGCGCCTGCCGCCATAGCATCATTGTAGGTTACTATAGCTGTAAGCTTTGCTCCTTTGGCGAGTAGGTTCAGCGTCGCCTGCTCCCCCCCTTCTTCATTTGGTTGGGCAAATTCAATCAACTCATCACTTGGAGCAATCCCTGCGCATATCAATGCATCCCGATAACCATTCAAGCGTGACTCTGCATCCTCGATAGGTCGATTTGAACCCAGATAAGCAATTTTGACATGTCCCTGCGCCAATACATGCCGAGTGGCTAACGTGGTTCCTTGCTGGTTATTCAATGCGATACAACGCACCTGAAGAGCTGGAATGTAACGATTAATCAATACCAAACCAGGAATGCGCTCAGCATATTGCAGCAATTCGTCATCAGATAATGCCTTGCTATGTACAACAAGCCCTTCACAACGGCGAGCAATCAACAACTCTATTGCTTCCCGTTCAGCGTCTGCTGTATGTCGTCCATTTCCCATCAACAAATGCAGCCCCTGCTCCGTAGTAACAGTGCCTACACCTTTCACCAATGCCCCAAAGAAGGGATCCGCCACGTCCCCAACAACAACACCAAAGGTATCACAACACTGGTTAGCTAGGGCCCTGGCATTTGCATTAGGAGTGTAACCAAGCTCAGTTATTGCTCTCTGCACTGCGACCCGGGACGCTGCGCTGGCTTTTGGCGAATTGTTCATCACTCGTGAGACCGTTGCCACCGATACATTGGCTAACCGAGCGACGTCCTTGATGGTACTCATACTGTTTTCACTCATTTTCACATTATAGTTAAACACTATTATACCCTTGAAAGTAATTGAAAAAAATAGAGAAAAATGATCTTGCAATGTAGTCTCACACTAAATTAGTGTAACCGCTTACACTGATTTGTAGATGAGCTCACAGTTTACGTCGAGGCCTCTCGTTTAGACTGTTACCAATGTTTTTATATGGAGAGCAAGATGAATGTTCTAGTCACCGGCGGTTGCGGATATATCGGCAGCCACACCTGTCTGGCCCTGCAAGCGGCAGGCATGAATCCCGTGGTGGTCGACAACCTCGGCAACAGCAAGCGCAGCGTGCTGGCCCGAGTCGCCGCCATCAGCGGCCAGCAACCCCAGTTCTATCAAGGGGATATTCGCGATGCCGCCCTGCTGGAGCGGATCTTCGCCGAGCAACAGATCGATGCAGTGATCCACTTTGCCGCCCTCAAAGCGGTCGGTGAATCGACCCGCATTCCACTGGATTACTACGAAAACAACCTCGGCGGCACCCTCACCCTGCTGCAGGCGATGAAGCGGGCCAATGTGCACAATCTGGTGTTCAGCTCCTCGGCCACCGTCTACGGCGATCCCGCTAGCCTGCCGATCCGCGAGGATTTCCCTCGCTGCGCCACCAACCCCTACGGGCGATCCAAGCTGCTCATCGAGGAGATCCTCGAAGATCTGCAGCTGGCCGAGCCCCACTGGAGCATGACCCTGCTGCGCTACTTCAATCCGGTCGGCGCCCACGACTCGGGCACTATGGGTGAAGACCCGCAAGGGATCCCCAACAATCTGATGCCCTATATCACCCAGGTGGCCATCGGCCGTCGCGACTGCCTGTCGGTCTTTGGAAACGATTACCCCACGCCGGACGGCACCGGCGTGCGCGACTACATCCACGTGATGGATCTCGCCGAGGGGCACGTCAAGGCACTGCAACACTGCGCCGGCAAGGGTGGTGTACACACCTACAACCTGGGCACCGGCCAGGGCCAGAGTGTGTTGCAGCTGGTCACCGCTTTCTCTGCCGCCTGTGGCAAGCCGCTGCCATTTCGCATCGAACCGCGCCGCCCGGGCGATATCTCCGCCTGCTGGGCCGATCCGGCCAAGGCGCAGCGTGAGCTGGGCTGGCAGGCGACCCGGGACATAGACGCTATGTGCGCCGACAGCTGGCGCTGGCAATCCGCCAATCCGAACGGTTACGAAGAGTAGGTCTGCCTGCTCCCCGGTAATAAACGACTTTATTTTTCAATACATTATTCAGGAGAGATGATGTTCAACCCCGTCGATCATCCCCATCGCCGCTTCAACCCGCTGACCGGCCAGTATGTGCTGGTCTCCCCCCACCGGGCCAAACGCCCCTGGCAGGGACAGGTGGAGAAGGTGAGTCAGGCCCCCAAGCAAGCCCACGATCCCGACTGCTTCCTCTGCGCGGGCAACACCCGGGTCACTGGCGACATCAACCCCGACTACAAGAGCACTTTTGTCTTTACCAACGACTTCGCCGCCCTGATGCAGGATACCCCGGCCGCCGATAGCGCCAGCGATCCCCTGCTGAAGCTGGAAGCCGCCCGCGGCACCAGCCGGGTCATCTGCTTCTCGCCGGACCACGGCAAGACCCTGCCCGAGCTGCCGCTGCCCGCCATCGAGGGGGTGATCACCACCTGGATGGATCAGGTCGCCGAGCTGTCGGCCCAGTGGCAGTGGGTGCAGGTCTTTGAAAACAAAGGGGGCAGTCATGGGCTGCTCCAACCCTCACCCCCACGGCCAGATCTGGGGCAGCGACTTCCTGCCCAACGAGATCGCCCGCGAAGAGCAGCACCAGCGTGACTGGCTGGCCGAGCATGGCCGCCCCATGCTGCTGGAGTATGTGGAGCGGGAGTTGGCGGATCGCTCGCGCATCGTGGTGGAGACCGAGCACTGGCTCGCCGTGGTTCCCTTCTGGGCCGCCTGGCCGTTCGAAACCCTGCTGCTGCCCAAGGCGCACGTCCCCTCCATGCTCAACCTGACCAAGGCCCAGCAACAGGATCTGGCAGTGGCGCTCAAGGAGCTCACCAGCCGCTACGATAATCTGTTCGAGTGCAGCTTCCCCTACTCCATGGGCTGGCACTTTGCACCGCCCAAATCGGATTGCCCCGAGGCGTGGCAACTGCATGCCCACTTCTATCCGCCACTGCTGCGTTCCGCCACCGTGCGCAAATTCATGGTCGGCTTCGAGATGCTGGCCGAAACCCAGCGCGACCTTACCCCCGAGCAGGCTGCCGAGCGGCTGCGCGCTCTGAGCCCCATTCACTACACCCAGACCAGCCACACCAATGAGGAGGCCCTATGACCCCCAACCAACGTGTCAGCACCGTTTTTGCCGAGCAATTTGCCAAAGCGCCCGATCTGCTGGTGCGCGCCCCCGGCCGCGTCAACCTCATCGGTGAACATACCGACTACAACGACGGCTTCGTGCTGCCCTGCGCCATCGACTACGAGACCTGCGTTGCCATCGGCCTGCGCGATGACCGGCAAGTACAGGTGATCGCCGCCGACTACGACAATCAGCGCGACCAGTTCGACCTCGACCAGCCCATCGAGCACCACCCCAGCCAGCGCTGGAGCGACTACATCCGCGGCGTGGTGAAATATCTGCAGGAGCGCGGCTATACCCTGCGCGGCCTCGATCTGGTGGTCTCCGGCAACGTGCCGCAGGGGGCGGGACTCTCCTCCTCCGCCTCGCTGGAAGTGGCGATCGGTCAGGCCTTCAAAGAGGCGCTGGGGCTCGACATCAGTCAGGCCGAGATCGCCCTCAATGGCCAGCAGGCGGAGAACAAGTTCGTCGGCTGCAACTGCGGCATCATGGATCAGATGATCTCCGCCAGCGGCAAAACCGATCATTCCCTGCTGCTCGACTGCCGCTCGCTGGAGACTCGCCTCATCCCCATGCCGGCGGATCTGGCGGTGCTGATCGTCAACTCCAATGTGCGCCGCGGTCTGGTGGACAGCGAATACAACACCCGTCGCCAGCAGTGCGAAGAGGCCGCCCGTCACTACGGGGTCAAGGCGCTGCGCGACCTCGATCTGGCCGGACTGGAAGCGGGCAAAGCCGGGCTGGATGAGGCCTGCTATCGCCGTGCCCGCCACATCGTCGGTGAAAACGCCCGCACCCTGGCGGCCGCCGATGCGCTGGCGAGCCACGATCTGACCCGCCTCGGCGAGCTGATGGCCGAGTCGCACGCCGCCATGCGCGATGACTTCGAGATCACAGTGCCCGCCATCGACGGTCTGGTGGAGATCATCAAGGCCAGGATCGGCACAGATGGCGGCGTGCGGATGACCGGCGGCGGCTTCGGCGGCTGCGTGGTCGCCCTGCTGCGCCCGGAGAAAGTGGCCGAGGTGATCGCAGCAGTCGAAGCCGAGTATCCGACAGTCTCTGGCTTAAAGGCTGATTGTTATGTTTGTCGGTCAACTGATGGTGCTTGTAGAAATTAAATAAAACTAGGAACTCAAAAATGAAAAAGACCAAAATTGTCTGCACCATCGGTCCGAAGACCGAATCCAAAGAAATGCTGGCCAAAATGCTGGACGCCGGCATGAACGTCATGCGCCTGAACTTCTCCCACGGTGACTACGCCGAGCACGGCAGCCGCATCAGCAACCTGCGCGCTGTAATGGCCGAGACCGGCAAGCACGCAGCTATCCTGCTGGACACCAAGGGTCCGGAAATCCGTACCATGAAGCTGGAAGGCGGCAACGACGTCGCGCTGGTCGCTGGCCAGACTTTCATCTTCACCACCGACCAGACCGTGGTTGGCAACAAAGACAAAGTGGCGGTGACCTATGCAGGTTTCGCCAACGATCTGCGCGTCGGCAACCGCATCCTGGTTGATGACGGCCTGATCGGTCTGGACGTCATCGAAATCACCGAGCGCGAAGTTATCTGTAAAGTGCTGAACAACGGTGACCTGGGCGAGAACAAAGGCGTTAACCTGCCGGGCGTCTCCATCAGGGCTGACGCATCAGTGTTTATACTTTGAACAACCCCATACATTCGAACAAATATTGTTCATTCAGACAGCAGAGCCTGCGCTTGTTGGCCATGCTTAGATTACGTGATTTGTTTTGCTTCAGCATGTTCAGTATCCACTGC
>NZ_JAGKRI010000285.1:0-643 GCF_017939255.1 Aeromonas sp. Prich7-2 | reverse complement strand
AGTCATGTTGTTTGGCTGGTTTTTAAAAACCACGTCCATTGCATCCCTAATTATACAGGCGGGATCATGCATAGCATGAAAGCTCCCTCTACCACGGCCATTTTTAATATTGACTATGCTATACTCATGACCGAAATTTGCTTCAGGACTTTTACAGTTCGCCAATCCCAATTCAATTTCTATTTTTCGAGCAGCGTCAACTCCCCGAGCGTAGTCATTACTATCATCAACTAAGGTTCTGTCTAGTTTTACTCTACATGCCACAACATGTACATGTAGAGACCTTGTATCGCGGTGTATAACAGATGTCCATCGAGTATCGCTACCATATCCCAGTTCAATCATTAGCAGCCTAGCTGCAACTAGACATTGATATGGCGTTAATGATTCATCGGGGCTTAATGATAGTGAATAATGTGCACATAGTTGGTTTCCTGTGCCTGCATACAATGATGCCTGCATATTCAACTCCATGAGTAGTGGCCCGATGTCATAATCAGAGACCTCACCTCTTTCATTCAATGTAATATTTGGTCTATTAATTACACCACCACCGAGATGATAAACCTGTGATGGCATGGATTTTCGTTTCCTACCAATATGTATAGCTCGGTAAATATAAGACAGTCTGTACTGGAAGTTT